>JALZDI010000442.1 GCA_030862655.1 Actinomycetota bacterium
GCGCCGTGCCGCCATCACCACCGCGCTGGCCGCGACGGCGCCGGCGCCGAGCGCGACGCCGGCGAGCGTGGTGCGGTTGGCGGTCACGCGCACCCGCCGGCGCAGGTCCACCGGCTTGCTGAAGTCGAGCACCGGCCAGCCCCGTTCGGCCGCCAGCTTCCGCAGCACCTTGTCGGGGTTGACCGCGTAGGGGTGGCCGACCTCCTCGAGCATCGCCCGGTCGGTGGCCGAGTCGGAGTAGGCGTAGCAGCGAGCCAGGTCGTAGCTCTCCCGCTGGGCCAGCGCGCGGATCGCCTCGGCCTTGTTGTCGGCGTAGGCGTAGAAGGCGATGTCGCCGGTGTAGCGGCCGCCCTCGATCACCATCTCGGTGGCGATGACCCGGTCGGCGCCGAGCATGGCGCCGATCGGCTCGACGACCTCCGCGCCGGAGGAGGACACGATGACCACGTCGCGGCCGGCGGTGTGGTGCTCCTCGATCAGGTCGACCGCCTCGTCGTACACGAGCGGGCCGACGATGTGGTGCAGGGTCTCGGCGACGATGTCCTTGACCGTCTGCACGTCCCAGCCGGCGGCCAGCGCGGAGAGGTACTGGCGCATCCGCTCCATCTGGTCGTGGTCGGCGCCGCCGACGAGGTACATGAACTGCGAGTAGCCGCTGCGCAACACGGTGCGCCGGTTGATCAGCCCGCCCTGGTAGAAGGGCCGGCTGAACGCCAGCGTGCTCGACTTGGCGATGATGGTCTTGTCCAGGTCGAAGAACGCTGCGCTGCGTGATACGGCTGGCTGGTCCACCCGCTCAGCATAGGCAGCGACGCACGCGAGTTCGGGCGCCCGCGGGCGGTGATGTGTCCGGCGTCACCGGACCCCGTTTGACTACCGGCCGGGCCGAGGGTGCACCATGGAGTCACCCGTGGGGGACTACTCGTCAGTCGCGAATTCTGGCGTTTTCGAGGTTTGAAGGAGTAGGGCAGCGGGAATCACGCTCCAGCGGCATCCCCCCGCCGCTGGTCGGTCGCGGCCCCTCCCCCCCGGGTCGCGGCCAACAGACAGCCCCCGGTCACCCCCCCGCCGGGGGCTGTCGCACGTCCGGGGCCTGCGCCCGGTCTTTGTCCACAGGCTCCGATGCGCCCGCCTTCGTCCACAGCCCGCCCGCGGGTACGCCGGCAGCGGTCGTGCCGTCGCGACGCTGGACGGCATGGACCACGTGGACGAGCACGCCGACGACGCCGGCGGCGACGGTGACGCCGGCACCGCCCTGGTGGGCCTCCCGCCGAGTGCCCGGCCGCTGATCGTCACCGCCGACGAGGCGTTGCTCGACGCCCTGCTGCGGCTGACGGCGGCCGCCGGGGTGACCCCCGACGTCGCACCCGACGTGTCGGCCTCGCGCCGCTGCTGGTCGGCGGCCTCGGTCGTGCTGGTCACCGACGACGTGGCCGCGGCGACGGCTGCGACCACGCCGCCGCGGCGCTCCGGCGTGTTCATGGTGACCGCCGTGCCCGACGACCTGGCGGTGTGGCGGCAGGCGGTGGCGCTGGGGGCCGAGCGGGTGCTGCGACTGCCCGACGACGAGGGCACGCTGATCGCCCGGCTGGCCGACACCGTCGAGCAAGGAAGACACAGCACGTTCACGGTCGCCGTCGTCGGCGGCTGTGGGGGCGCGGGCGCGTCGACGCTGGCGGCCGCGCTGGCGGTGACCGCGGGCGCTCTCGGCGAGCACGTGCTGCTGCTCGACGGCGACCCGCTCGGCGGGGGTCTCGACCTGGTGCTGGGCAGCGAGACGGTGCCCGGCGTCCGGTGGCCCGACCTGATGGGCACCTCCGGCCGGGTCAGCGCGCCGTCGCTGCGGGAGGCGCTGCCTCGCGTGGGCACTCTGTCGGTGCTCTCCTGGGACCGCGGCGACCTGGCCTCGATCCCTGCCCCGGTGATGCGCGAGGTGCTCGACGCCGGGCGGCGCGGGCACGGCGTCGTGGTCGTCGACCTGCCCCGCCGCCTCGACGCCGCCGGCGAGGAGGCCCTGCTGCAGGCGGACACCACCTATCTCGTCGTACCCGCCGAGGTGCGCGCGGTGGCCGCCGCCACCCGGGTCGCCGCCCAGCTCACCGCGGTCACCACGCGGGTCGAGGTCGTGGTGCGCGGCCCCGGACCGACCGGGCTGGACGGCCCGCTGGTCAGTGACTCGCTCGAGCTTCCGCTGGCCGCGCAGATGCGGCCTGAGCGCGGGCTGAGCACGGCGCTCGACCTCGGCGACGGGCTGTGGCGGCGGCGTCGTGGCCCGCTGGCCCGCA
>JALZDI010000443.1 GCA_030862655.1 Actinomycetota bacterium
CCGCCGGGGTGCTCACCGACGCCGCCGGCGCCGACCTGCTCGCAGCGCCCTTTCCCGGGCGAGACCTGCCGGTGTGCGTGGTCGAGCGGCCGCGGACGGTCCTGGGCGCGCTGGCCGCGCGGATGTACGGCGAGCCCGCCGCCGCGCTGACCACGATCGGCATCACCGGCACCCACGGCAAGACGACCACCACCTACATGTGCGAGGCCGGACTGAGCGGTGCCGGCGCGGCCAGCGGGGTCATCGGCACCGTCGGCACCCGGCTGGCCGGACAGTTCGTCAAGACCACGCTGACCACCCCGGAGGCACCCGAGCTGCACGCGCTGTTCGCGCTGATGCGCGAGCGGGGCATCGGCGCGTGCGCGATGGAGGTGTCCAGCCACGCGCTGGTGATGGGGCGGGTCGACGGGGTGGTGTTCGACCTGGCGGTGTTCCTCAACCTCGGGCGCGACCACCTGGACTTCCACCGCGACGTCGAGGACTACTTCCAGGCCAAGGCCACGCTGTTCACTCCGGCGCGTGCCCGCCGCGGGCTGGTCAACGTCGACGACGCGCACGGGCGCCGGCTGGCCGACCACCCGCAGATCCCCACCCGCACCTTCTCCGCCGCCGGCGCGGACGCCGACTGGCGTGCCGAGGACGTGCGGCTGCGCGCCGACGGCGCCGACTTCGTGGTGGTCGCCCCAGACGGCTCACGGCACCCGGCCGGGGTCGGCATGCCCGGCCCGTTCAACGTCGCCAACGCCGTGGCGGCCATCGCCGCGCTGGTCGAGGCCGGGTTCGCCGTGGGGCCGGTGGTGGAGGGGCTGGCGGTGCTGACCGGCGTACCCGGCCGGATCCAGCGGGTCGACGCCGGCCAGGACTTCGTCACCGTGGTCGACTACGCGCACAAGCCCGATGCGGTGACCGCGGTGCTCTCGGCGCTGCGCGAGGTGACGCCCGGACGGGTGATCACCGTGATCGGCGCGGGCGGCGACCGCGACCGCGGCAAGCGCCCGCTGATGGGCGCCGCGGCGGCCCGGCTGTCCGACGTGCTGGTGGTCACCGACGACAACCCGCGCAACGAGGACCCCGCGGCCATCCGCGCCGAGCTGCTGGACGGCGCCCACGACGTCGCCGACGTCGAGCGCGCCGAGCTGCACGAGGTCGGCGACCGGCGTACGGCGATCCACCGGGCGATCGCGATGGCCCGCCCCGGCGACTGCGTGCTCGTCGCCGGCAAGGGGCACGAGCAGGGCCAGGAGGTCGCCGGCGTCGTGCACCCCTTCGACGACCGGGCGGTCGCGCTCGACGCGCTGGCGCAGGTGCGGGGCGAGGCGCAGGGGGCGCTCGGGCCGCGAGGCGGGGCCCGATGATCCCGCTGTCGCTGACGGAGGTCGCCGACGCGGTCGGCGGCCGCGTGCACCTGGCCGAGGGAGAGGACGCGGCCTCGGTGCGGGTCACCGGCCCGGCGTTCGTCGACTCGCGCGCCCCCGAGCCGGGCGGGCTGTTCGTGGCGGTGGCCGGCGAGCACGTCGACGGTCACGAGTTCGCCCAAGGCGCCGTCGAGGCCGGTGCCGCCGCGGCCCTGGTGTCGCGGCCGGTCGCCGACGTGCCGTGCGTCGTCGTCGAGGGTCCCGGCGGCCCTGACAGCCCTGACAGCCCCGACAGCCCCGACTGCGTGGTGCCCGCGCTCGGCCGGCTGGCGACGGCCGTACTCCACCGGCTGCCGCGGTGCCAGGTGGTGGGCATCACCGGGTCGCAGGGCAAAACGAGCGCCAAGGACCTGCTGGCCCAGGTCCTCGACGCGGCCGGGCCGACGGTGGCCACGTCCGGCTCCTACAACAACGAGGTCGGCCTGCCGCTGACGGTGCTGCATGCCGACGCCGAGACCCGCTTCCTGGTGCTGGAGATGGGCGCGCGGCACGTCGGCGACATCGGCTACCTGACGTCGCTGGCCCGCCCGGACGTGTCCGTGGTGCTCAACGTCGGCGTCGCGCACCTGGGCGAGTTCGGCAGTCGCGAGGGCATCGCGCAGAGCAAGGGCGAGCTGGTCGAGGCGCTGGCCGAGGACGGCGTCGCGGTGCTCAACGCCGACGACCCCCTGGTCGCGGCGATGGCGTCCCGCACCCGGGGCCGGGTGGTGACCTTCGGTGTGTCCGCCGGCGCCGACGTGCGGGTCCGCGACCTCAGCGTGGACGAGCGCGGCCGCCCCCGGTTCACGCTGGCCGCCGGCGAGGACAGCGCCGAGGTGGCGCTGCCGCTGCTCGGCGAGCACCAGGCGGCGAACGCGGCGGCCGCGAC
>JALZDI010000113.1 GCA_030862655.1 Actinomycetota bacterium
CGCCTCCACCGTCGAGCGCCCGCGCGGCGACCGGCTGCTGGCCGACCACGGCGCCCGCCGCGAGCTGGCGCAGTCGCTGGCCGAGGGCGTCGGGAGCCACGTCGGCGACGTGGGCCGTCGGGTCCCCGGGGCCCGGGTCGTGGTCCAGGTCGACGAGCCGTCGCTGCCCGCCGTACTCGCCGGGAGCGTGCCGACCGCCAGCGGGTTCCACCGGCACCGGTCGGTGGCCGAGTCGGAGGCGGTCGAGGCGCTGCGCTGGGTGCTCGACGCGGTTGCCGCGGCCGGCGCGATGCCGGTGGTTCACTGCTGCGCCGACGCGGTGCCGGTGGCGCTGCTGGCCCGCGCCGGCGCCGGCGCGTTGTCGGTGGACGCGTCCCGGATCGGGCGCGGGCAGTACGACGAGTACGCCGCGCTGCTCGACCACGGCATCGGCCTGTGGCTCGGGGTGGTGCCGTCCGCCGAGCCCGACGCCGGGTCCCACCCCGGGCCGCGTGAGACCGACCTCGTCGACCGGGTGCACCGTCTGCTCGAGGACCTCGGCGTCGACCCCGAGACCGGTGGCGCCGCGTGCGTGGTGACCCCGGTCTGCGGCCTGGCCGGGGCGACACCCGCCTGGGCCCGCCGCGCGCTCGCCCTGTCCGGCCAGGTGGCGCGCCATCTGTCCGGCAGGATGAGCCCATGAGCGAGGACATCCCCGAGGCCACCGTCGAGGCGCCGGCCGCGGCGCCGGCCGCGGCGCGCGAGCGGCACCAGGACCTGGCCGAGCAGGTCGAGGAGCACCGCTGGCGCTACTACGTGCTCGACCGTCCGACGGCCAGCGACGCCGAGTTCGACACGCTGATGCGCGAGCTGGAGCGGCTGGAGGAGCAGTACCCCGACCTGCGCACGCCCGACTCGCCGACGCAGAAGGTCGGCGGCGCGGTCTCCACCGACTTCACCCCGGTCGAGCACCGCGAGCGGATGATGAGCCTCGACAACGCCTTCACGCAAGGTGAGCTGGTCACCTGGTTCGCCCGGGCCGAGCGGGAGGGCGCCGGCGACGCGGAGTTCCTGTGCGAGCTCAAGGTCGACGGGCTGGCGGTCAACCTCACCTACGAGCGTGGCCGGCTGGTGCGAGGCGCGACCCGCGGCGACGGGCGCATCGGCGAGGACGTGACCGCCAACGTGCGCACGCTCGAGGGGGTGCCGCACCGGCTCACCGGCACCGGCGACTACCCGGTGCCCGACCTGGTCGAGGTGCGGGGTGAGGTGTTCTTCTCGGTGGAGGACTTCGCCGCGCTCAACGCCGCGCTGGTCGAGGCGGGCAAGCCGCCGTTCGCCAACCCGCGCAACACCGCGGCCGGGTCGCTGCGGCAGAAGGACCCCAAGGTGACCGCGAGCCGCCGGCTGCGGATGGTCTGCCACGGGCTGGGGGCCCGCACCGGCTTCGAGCCGACGCGACAGTCCGAGTCCTACGAGGCGCTGCGCACCTGGGGGCTGCCGGTGTCGGACCGGGCCAGGGTGGTGCCCGACCTCGACGGCGTGCACGAGTTCATCGAGCACTACCGCGAGCAGCGGCACGGCGTCGAGCACGAGATCGACGGGGTCGTGG
Source organism: Actinomycetota bacterium (assembly GCA_030862655.1). Next base: position 1,592 of record JALZDI010000113.1, read on the forward strand.
TCAAGATCGACCAGGTGTCGCTGCAGCGTCGCCTCGGGTCGACCTCGCGCGCGCCGCGGTGGGCGATCGCGTTCAAGTACCCGCCGGAGGAGGTCAACACCAAGCTGCTCGACATCTCGGTCAACGTCGGCCGCACCGGCCGGGTGACGCCCTTCGGTGTGATGCAGCCGGTGAAGGTGGCCGGCTCGACCGTGGAGATGGCCACGCTGCACAACGCCTCCGAGGTGCGCCGCAAGGGCGTGCTGGTCGGGGACACCGTCGTGCTGCGCAAGGCCGGCGACGTGATCCCCGAGATCCTCGGCCCGGTGGTGGACCTGCGCGACGGCACCGAGCGCGAGTTCGAGATGCCGACGCACTGCCCGGCGTGCGGCACCGAGCTGCGGCCCGAGCGCGAGGGCGACGCCGACATCCGCTGCCCCAACAGCCGGTCCTGTCCCGCGCAGCTGCGCGAGCGGCTGTTCCACGTCGCCGGCCGCGGCGCCTTCGACATCGAGGTGCTCGGCTTCGAGGCGGCCACGGCGCTGCTCGACGCCGGCGTCGTGCACGACGAGGGCGACCTGTTCACGCTCGACGAGGACACGTTGCTGAAGGTGCCGCTGTTCACCCGGAAGGACGGCAGCCTGTCGGCCAACGGGGCCCGGCTGCTGGCCAACCTCGAGCAGGTCAAGGGTCAGCCGCTGTGGCGGGTGCTGGTCGCGCTGTCGATCCGGCACGTCGGGCCGACCGCGGCCCGGGCGCTGGCCGGCGCCCTGGGGTCCCTGGAGCGCATCGCCGAGTCCTCGGCCGAGGACCTGGCGGCCGTCGAGGGAGTGGGCCCGACCATAGCCGACGCCATCCACGACTGGTTCGCCGTCGACTGGCACCGCGAGGTCGTGCGCAAGTGGCGTGCGGCCGGCGTGCGGATGGAGGAGGAGGTCGACACGTCGGTCCCGCGCACGCTGTCGGGGCTGACGGTCGTGGTCACCGGCTCGCTGGTCGGCTTCTCCCGCGACGAGGCCAAGGAGGTCATCCTCGCCCGCGGCGGCAAGGCCAGCGGCTCGGTGTCGAAGAAGACCGACTTCGTGGTGGTGGGCGAGTCGCCCGGCTCGAAACACGACAAGGCGCTGCAGCTCGGCGTACCCGTGCTCGACGAGGACGGCTTCCGTACGCTGCTCGAGCGCGGCCCGGAGGCCGCCCGCGAGGTCGCCCAGCCGGGCGAGGCCTGACCGTGCGCCGGCTGGTGCGGCGCACCGGGCCTCTAGGATTGCCGGGTCACCCGCCGTACCAGGACCGGAGCGAACGCTGCATGGCTGAGCAGGACGCCCCCGCGATCACCCGCGAGGAGGTCGCGCACCTCGCCCACCTCGCCCGCATCGACCTCACCGACGCCGAGCTCGACCACCTGGCGCCTCAGCTTGCGGTCATCCTCGAGTCCGTCGCGTCGGTGTCCGAGGTCGCCGCCGACGACATCCCGCCGACGTCGCACGCGGTGCCGCTGACCAACGTCTTCCGCGCCGACGAGGTGCGCCCGGGGCTGACCGCCGAGGAGGCACTGGCCGGCGCACCGGAGGCCGAGGAGCAGCGGTTCCGGGTGCCGCGGATCCTGGGAGAGGAGGCGTGAGCCCCGTGGACGGCCTGACCCGCCGGAGCGCGGCCGACCTGGCCGGGGCGCTGGAGCGCGGCGAGACCACCTCGGTGGAGGTCACCCAGGCCCACCTGGACCGGATTGCCGCCGTCGACGGGGTGGTGCACGCGTTCCTGCACGTCGACACCGAGGGTGCGCTCGCGGCCGCGCGGGAGTCCGACGAGCGGCGGGCCGCGGGGCGGGCCGCGTCGCCGCTGGACGGCGTGCCGATCGCGGTCAAGGACGTGCTCACCACCAAGGGGATGCCGACCACGTGCGGGTCGCGGATCCTGCAGGGGTGGGTGCCGCCGTACGACGCCACCGTGGTGGCGCGGCTGCGTGCGGCCGGGCTGCCGATCCTCGGCAAGACCAACATGGACGAGTTCGCGATGGGCTCCTCCACCGAGCACTCGGCCTACGGCCCGTCGCGCAACCCGTGGGACACCGAGCGAATCCCGGGCGGCTCCGGCGGCGGGTCGGCCGCGGCCGTGGCGGCCTACGAGGCGCCGTTGGCGATCGGCACCGACACCGGCGGCTCCATCCGGCAGCCGGGCGCCGTGACCGGCACCGTCGGGGTGAAGCCGACGTACGGCGGGGTGTCGCGCTACGGCCTGGTGGCGCTGGCCAGCAGCCTCGACCAGGCCGGTCCGGTCACCCGCACGCTGCTCGACGCCGCCCTGCTGCACGAGGTGATCGGCGGCCACGACCCGAGGGACTCGACCTCGATCGACCGGCCGCTGCCGCCGCTGCTGGACGCGGCCCGCACCGGGATGGAGGGAAGCGACCTGCGCGGCGTGCGTGTCGGCGTGGTCCGCGAGCTCGGCGGCGAGGGTTACCAGGCCGGGGTGCGGACGCGCTTCGACGAGTCGGTGGCGCTGCTGGAGAAGGCCGGGGCCGAGATCGTCGAGGTGTCCTGCCCGCACTTCGAGTACGGCCTGGGCGCCTACTACCTGATCCTGCCGAGCGAGGCGTCGAGCAACCTGGCCAAGTTCGACGCGATGCGCTACGGGCTGCGGGTGCTGCCCGAGGGGGTCGAGGCGCCCAGCGCCGAGCAGGTGATGACCGCGACCCGCGAGGCCGGCTTCGGCGCCGAGGTGAAGCGCCGGATCATCCTGGGCACCTACGCGTTGTCCAGCGGCTACTACGACGCCTACTACGGGCAGGCCCAGAAGGTGCGCACGCTGATCTCGCGTGACTTCGCCGCCGCGTTCGAGCAGGCCGACGTGCTCGTCTCGCCGACCGCGCCGACGACCGCGTTCAGGATCGGCGAGAAGCTCGACGACCCGCTGGCGATGTATCTCAACGACATCGCCACGATCCCGGCCAACCTGGCCGGGGTGCCCGGGCTGTCGGTGCCCAACGGGCTGGCCGACGAGGACGACCTGCCGTCGGGTCTGCAGATCCTGGCCCCTGCCACGGCCGACGACCGGCTCTACCGCGTCGGGGCGGCGGTCGAGGCGCTGCTGCACGCGACGTGGGGTGGCCCCCTGCTGGACCGGGCGCCCGAGCTGGGAGGCGACGCATGACGACCACCTCGCTGATGTCGTTCGACGAGGCGCTGCGCACCTTCGACCCGGTCCTGGGCCTCGAGGTGCACGTCGAGCTCAACACCGCCTCGAAGATGTTCTGCGGCTGTCCGACGACCTTCGGCGCCGACCCCAACACGCAGGTCTGCCCGGTGTGCCTCGGCCTGCCCGGCGCGCTGCCGGTGCTCAACGGCGACGCGGTCCGGGCCGCCATCCGCATCGGGCTCGCGCTGAACTGCTCGATCGCCGACTGGTGCCGGTTCGCGCGCAAGAACTACTTCTACCCGGACATGCCGAAGAACTTCCAGACCTCGCAGTACGACGAGCCGATCGCCTACGACGGCTGGACCGAGGTCGCTGTCGACACAGCCGACGGGGTCGAGAGCTTTCGCATCGGCATCGAGCGCGCACACATGGAGGAGGACACCGGCAAGTCGCTGCACGTGGGCGGCGCCACCGGCCGCATCCACGGCGCCGACCACTCGCTGCTCGACTACAACCGCGCCGGTGTACCCCTGATCGAGATCGTGACCAAGCCGGTCGAGGGTGCCGGGGTCCACGCGCCGGAGGTGGCGAAGGCCTACGTCGCGCACCTGCGTGAGCTGCTGCTGGCGCTCGGCGTGTCCGACGTCCGGATGGAGCAGGGCAACCTGCGCTGCGACGTCAACCTCTCGCTGCGCCCGGACCCCTCGTCGCCGTACGGAACCCGCTCGGAGACCAAGAACGTCAACTCGCTGCGTTCGGTGGAGCGGGCGGTGCGCTACGAGGTCTCCCGTCAGGCGGCGCTGCTCACGGCGGGGGAGAAGGTCGTGCAGGAGACCCGGCACTGGCACGAGGACACCGGCGAGACCACGCCGGGACGCAGCAAGGAGCAGGCCGAGGACTACCGCTACTTCCCCGAGCCCGACCTGGTGCCGATCGCGCCGAGCCGTGCCTGGGTCGAGGAGCTGCGCGCGAGCCTGCCCGAGCCGCCGCGCGAGCGCCGCGAGCGGCTGCAGCAGGAGTGGGGCTTCTCCGACCTGGAGATGCGTGACGTGGCCGGCGCGGGTGCACTGCTTCTCGTCGAGCAGACGATCGCAGCGGGCTGTGCGCCGCAGGCAGCCCGGAAGTGGTGGCTCTCCGAGCTCGCCCGCCGGGCCAACGAGCGGGGCGTCGAGCTGGTCGACCTGCCGGTCACGCCGGCGCAGGTCGCCGGGGTACAGCAGCTGGTCGACGCGGGCCGGGTCAACGACAAGCTGGCGCGGCAGGTGCTCGACGGTGTGCTCGCCGGCGAGGGGTCTCCCGAGGAGGTCGTCGCCGCCCGCGGCCTGGAGGTGGTCTCCGACGACTCCGCGCTCGGCGCGGCGGTCGACCGGGCCATCGAGGCCAACCCCGACGTGGCCGACAAGATCCGCGGCGGCAAGGTCGCGGCGGCCGGGGCGCTGATCGGTGCGGTGATGAAGGAGATGCGCGGCCAGGCCGACGCCGGTCGCGTGCGCGAGCTGGTCCTCGAGCGGCTGTCCTAGAACTATGTCGCTTCAGCGCAGGGTGAGGCGCAGGATGCGGTCGTCGGCCGGGGCGGGGGAGCCG
>JALZDI010000114.1 GCA_030862655.1 Actinomycetota bacterium
GGGGGCCTCGTCGCGTCCCCGCCTCGTCGTCGGGGCCGCCGGGTGGCGCGCGATCACGCACTCTGTGCCGGACGCAGCGCAGGGATGACCGGGGCGTCCCAGTCGATGTGGTGGTCGGTTGCCCAGGCCATCGGGTCGCCCTTGCGGGCCACGAGCTTGAACACCAGCGGCACCACCACCACGCGGGTGAACCAGCCGACGCTCTTGTGCTGGCCGTTGCGCCGCCCCATCTGCACGACCTTCTCGACCCGCTCCCGTCGCAGTGACTCGAAGGTGCGCAGTGCCTCCTCGACGTCGGGCATGTCGCGCAGGCACTTGGCGAGTACGACGGCGTCCTCGATGGCCTGGGAGGCGCCCTGGCCGGCGGCCGGCGACGTGGCGTGCGCGGCGTCGCCGATGATGAGCATGCGCTCGCGGTGCCAGGTCGGCACGGTCGGGAAGTCGTAGGTGCTCCATCCGGCCAGCAGGCGCGGCGTGGCCCGGACCAGGTCGACGGCAGGGGAGCGGTCACCCGCGAGCAGATCCACCAGGTGCTCGCGCCACTGGTGCTCCGACAGCCGCGCCATGGCCTCGCCGTGCTCCTCGCTCGGGCTGGCCGGGTTGGCGAACCACCACACCTCGCCGTCCGGGTGCTGCACGTAGCCGAAGAAGCAACGCTTGCCGAACACCATGTGCATCACGCCGGGCTCGGCCTGCACGTCCACCCCGCGGGCGTAGCCGCCGACGTTGAGCAGCCCGACGTACCGTGCCGGCGGCGCGCCGGGGTCGATGACCGCGCGCGTACGCGAACGCAGCCCGTCGGCGCCGACCAGCACGTCGCCCTCGGCACTGGTGCCGTCGGCGAAGTACGCCGTCACGCCCGCCCGCGTGCCGGTCGCGTCGACAAGCCGCCTGCCGTACCGGACCGGCACGCCGACCCGCTCGGCCTCGGCTCGCAGCGCTGAGTAGAGCGACGACCGCCGGACCGTGCGGCTCACGGTGCCGTCGGCACGCGACCCGAGGGAGACGTCGGCCAACGTGGACCCACCGGCGCTGACCAGGCGCATGCGCGGGGTGTCGAACGCGTCGGCGAGCACGAGGTCGTCGACGCCGATGGTGCGCAGGGCGTCGACGCCGTTGGCCGCGAGGGTGAGGAACGCGCCGACTCCCTCGGCGGTGCGGTCGTAGGCCTCGAACACCTCGGCCTTCAACCCCGCCCTGCGCAGGGCGAGCGCGGTGACGGGTCCGGCGATCCCGCCGCCGATGACCAGGGCTTTGCGCATGGCTCCTCCTTCGACCGTGGCTGCAGAGCCTCTACTATGACTAGTCATGTTATGACTAGTCAAGCCCTTACCACTACCGTCGTGCCATGGCTGCTGCGCTCGCCCGTCGTTCCCCGCTCGCGATGGTGCTGCTGGTGCTGCTGGCGGAGGCGCCGATGCACCCGTACCGCATGCGCGAGCTGATCCGGGAGCGCGACAAGGACTCCGTCGTCAACGTGGCCTCGCGCAACAGCGTGTACCAGGCGCTGTCTCGCCTGGAGCGCGCCGGGCTGGTCACCGCGCGCGAGACCACGCGGTCGCAACGCCGCCCCGAGCGCACCGTCTACGCGATCACCGACGCCGGCCGGGCACAGCTGCACGAGTGGCTCAGAGCGATGCTGGCCGAGCCCCGCAACGAGTACCCCGAGTTCCCGGCCGCGCTGGCCTCGCTGGCCGTGTTCGGTCCCGCCGAGGTCGCCGCGCTGCTGCAGACGCGCGCCGACGCGCTGCGGGAACAGCTGAGCGGTCCCGACCCGGCCACGATCGCGGCCGAGCACCACCTGCACCGGGTGTTCCTGGTGGAGGAGGAGTACAAGCGTGCGATGGCCGAGGCCGAGGTCGCCTGGCTGAGCACGCTGCTGGACGACCTGCGCAGCGGCGCGCTCACCTGGGAGGCACCGGGCTGAGCGGGCTCAGGCCGGGAGGCGGAAGCGGTCGCCGGCCAGCGGCTCGACCAGGCCGTCCGCGACCAGCCCGTCGAGGGCGCGCTCGCGCTGCAGCGCGTCGGTCCAGGCCCGCTCCAGTCGGTCCCGGTGCACCGGGTCGTCGGAGTCGCGGAGTACGGCGAGCAGCCGGCCGCGGCACTGCCGGTCGGTCCCGGCGTAGGTCTGGCCCCGCCGCGGCGGCCCGTCGTACTCGGGGTGGCCGGCGGCAGCCCAGGCGCACTCGCTGCTGAGCGGGCAGGCGTGGCACCGCGGGGCGCGGGCGGTGCAGACGAGCGCCCCCAGCTCCATCACCGCGACCGACCAGCGGGCGGCCACGGCGTCATCGGCGGGCAGCAGGGCGGCGGCCCGCCTCCGCTCGCTCGTGGTCACGCTGGTCGCGGGGAACTGCTCGCCGGCGACCGCCCGGCCCAGCACCCGGCGCACGTTGGTGTCGAGCACCACGTGCCGGGCGCGGAAGGCGAACACCGCGACGGCGGCCGCGGTGTAGTCGCCCACGCCGGGCAGCGCGCGCAGTGCGTCGTGGTCGGCGGGCACCTCGCCGCCGTGCCGCTCGGTGATCGCGGTGGCCGCCGCGTGCAGGCGCAGCGCGCGTCGGGGGTAGCCGAGACGCCCCCAGGCGCGCACGGCCTCACCCGCCGGGGCCGCGGCCAGGTCCGGCGGGGTCGGCCAGGTGCCCAGCCACGCCTCGTAGACCGGCAGTACGCGGGCCACCGGGGTCTGCTGCAGCATGAACTCGCTGACCATCACCGCCCACGGGCTCGTGTCCGGGCGGCGCCACGGCAGGTCGCGCGCGTGCTCGTCGTACCACGCCAGCAGCGGGCGGTGCAGGGTCGAGCCGGGCGTGTCAGACATGGTTCGCCGATCCTCGCACGAGGCCCGCGCCGGGTTCATGAGCCACGGTGTGGCGCCCACGAACGCGCTGCCGAGCCGGTTAGCGTGAAACGCATGAGCAACGTGGTGTCGCCGCGTGGGCCGCTGCCGCCGAAGGTGTACTGGCGCAGGCGGCTGGTGATGCTCGGGATCGTGGTCGCAGTGGCCCTGGTCGTGGTGCAGGCGTTCGGGGGCGAGCAGACCGAGCCGGTTGCCGAGCGTGGCGCGCCCCGCCCGAGCGCGAAGCCTTCAGGTGACGCGGGCGCTGGCAAGGACGCCGACCGCCGTGCCGACACCCGGTCGCGCGAGGACAGCAGCCGCCGTGCGCGTCGCGACTCCGGCTCCGAGGTCACGGCCCCGTCCTCGTCGGTGTCCGGCGCGGCCGGCCCGACCGCGCCGTCGTCGGGGCCGTGCAGGACCTCCGACGTGCTCGTCGTACCCGACGTCGAGGACACCGACGCGCTCGGCGTCGTCCCGATCCGGCTGGGCCTGTCCACCGCCGGCACGAAGGCGTGCACGTTCTCCTTCGGGTCCGAGACCGTGGCCGTGCAGGTCACCTCCGGCGACGACCAGATCTGGGAGTCGCTGCATTGTGGCCGGGTGTTCGAGGAGCAGTCGGTGGTCGTGCGGCCCGGCTGGCTCAGCTACGTCACCGTCGCCTGGCCCGGCCGTCGTGGCGACGACGGGTGCGGCGACGGCAACGAGTTCGCCAGCCCCGGCTACTACTGGGCCGAGGCGGCCGCGATCGGCGGGGAGCCGGCGCGCAGCCAGTTCGAGCTGGAGACGCCACCCAAGCCGAAGCCGACCGAGAAGCCGAGCGACACGCCCAGCGAGAAGCCGGCCGACGGCGACTCCGCCCAGACCGAGGAGCCCGAGGCGCAGGCCACCGACGAGCCCCGGCAGCCGGACGGGCAGCAGTCGCAGGACGAGGGGTCGGAGGAGTCGGGAGACTCGGGGGAGCAGCGCGACGGCGAGCAGGCTCCGGTCCGCCCCGACCGCGTCGGCGGCTAGCGCGTACGTCAGACGTAGCGCTCGAGGATGCTGGACTCTGCCAGCCGCGAGAGGCCCTCACGCACGCTGCGGGCGCGGAACTCGCCGACGCCCTCCACGATCTGCAGGTCGTCGATGCTGGCCGCCAGCAGCTTCTGCAGGCTGCCGAAGTGCTCGACCAGTCGGTCGACCACCGTGCCGGGCAGTCGGGGCACCTTCGCCAGCAGCCGGTATCCGCGCGGGGTGATCGCGCTGTCGAGGTGCTCGGGCCCGCCGAGGCCCAGGGCACGGGCGACCGAGGCGATGTCCACCAGCTCGGAGGAGTCCAGAGCCTTGAGGTCGGTCAGCACCTCCTCCATCTTCTTGGTGCGCCGGCCCGTCGGCAGGTAGTCGCGGATCACCAGGTCGCGCTCGACGTCGACGCCGGTGACCAGCTCCTCCAGCTGCAGGGACAGCAGCCGGCCGTCGGTGCCGAGCTCGACGACGTACCCCTCGATCTCGCGGGCGATCCGCAGCACCATCTCCAGCCGCTGTGCGACCGCGGCCACGTCGCGCACCGTGACCAGGTCCTCGATCTCCAGCGCGGACAGCGTGCCGGACACCTCGTCGAGCCGCAGCTTGTAGCGCTCGAGCGTGGCCAGCGCCTGGTTGGCCCGGGCGAGGATCTGTCCAGAGTCCTCCAGCGTGTAGCGGCTGTCGCCGACGTAGATCGCGATGATCAGCATCGACTGCGAGACCGAGATCACCGGCAGGTTGGTCTGGCGCGCGACCCGGTCGGCGGTGCGGTGCCGGGTGCCGGCCTCCTCGGTCGGGATCGTCGGGTCGGGCATCAGGTGTACGCCGGCGCGCAGGATGCGGGTGGCCTCGCGGTCGAGGATGATCGCGCCGTCCATCTTGGCCAGCTCGCGCAGCCCGGTCGGCGTGAAGGGCACGTCGAGCTCGAAACCGCCCGTGCTGATCGTCTCGACGACCTTGTCCTGGCCGAGCACGAGCAGCGCGCCGGTGCGTCCGCGCAGGATCCGCTCGAGGCCCTCGCGCAGGTCGGTGCCGGGCGCGATGCTGGCGAGTGTCGCCCGCAGACGTGCCTCGCCGGTGAGCTTGTCGATGCTGGCCACTGCGCTCCCCGTGCCGGATCGTTCCTGCGCTCAGTGTAGAGGGACGAACACGCAGCGCCGCCATCCTCGACCCGTACGCGGCGCCGGATCGAGACACATCCGAGACCTGCGCCGTGGGCCAGCGCCGCGACGCAGGCGGCGACATCGTGGCGGTTCCGGGGCCCGGCATCGTCCGTTGCCCCACGTACGGGACGTGGCCCTCGCCAGGTCGAGGAGTCGCCCGGACGCCCTGGTCACAACCCGACCGGCGCAGTCCCGCGTCAGGACGAGAGCCTCAGCAGGTGCAGCGCCTCGGCGACGTCGCCGGCGGCGTAGACGCTGAGACCGGGGATGCGGTCGACGCGCGCCGGCGCTGCGCCGCGGTCCGCGGGCACGATCGCCTTGGCGAAGCCGAGCCGGGCCGCCTCCGCCAGCCGGCGCTGCACCCCCGGCACCCGACGGATCTCGCCCGCCAGGCCGACCTCGCCCAGCGCGACCATGTCGGACGGGACGCTGTGCTCACACGCAGCCGAGGCCACCGCCACCGCCGTGGCCAGGTCGGCGGCCGGCTCGGTGAGCCGTGCGCCTCCCACGGTGGCGGCGTAGACGTCGTGGCCGGTCAGCGGCACTCCGGCGCGCTTCTCCAGCACCGCCAGCAGCATCGCCACACGCTGCGCGTCGAGGCCGCTCGTCGTACGCCGAGCGGCCTGGCCCGACGGCGAAGCCACCAGCGACTGCACCTCGGCCAGCATCGGACGCCTGCCCTCGAGCGTCACCGTCACGCAGGTGCCCGGCACCGGCTTGTCGTGACGGGAGACGAACAACCCGGTCGGGTCGGTGACCTCGACGATGCCCTCGTCGGACAGGTCGAAGCACCCGATCTCGTCGACCGGACCAAAACGGTTCTTGACCGCACGCACGAGGCGCAGCCGGGAGTTGCGGTCGCCCTCGAACTGCAGCACGACGTCGACGAGGTGCTCGAGCACGCGCGGCCCGGCGATGGAGCCGTCCTTGGTCACGTGGCCGACCAGCACGGTCGCGATGCCGAGCTGCTTGGCGATGCGGGTCAGGGCCCCCGAGACCTCGCGCACCTGGGTCACCCCGCCGGTGGTGCCGTCGACGTCGGGAACCCCGATCGTCTGCACCGAGTCGACCACCATGAGGCTCGGTGACACCTGCTCGATGTGGCTGATCACCGCACCCAGCTCGGTCTCGGCCGCGAAGTAGAGCCGGTCGTGCACTGCGCCGGTGCGCTCGGCGCGCAGCCGGACCTGCGCCGCGCTCTCCTCGCCGGAGACGTACAGCGTGTCCTTGCCGCCGCGGGCGGCCTGTGCGGCCACCTCGAGCAGCAGCGTCGACT
>JALZDI010000115.1 GCA_030862655.1 Actinomycetota bacterium
CACGCGACACCACCCGGGCCCGTACCCGCTCGCCCGCGATGCCGACCTCGCGGGAGCGCTCGGGCTGCGCGGCGCCCTGCTCCCAGTCCGTCGGCGGCCCGGCCAGCACCGGATCGGCCTGCGCCACCACCCGGAGCGTGACCACGCGGACGGCCTCGTCGCGCATCGCGTAGCCGTAGGCCTGGTCGTGCGCCCGGTGCAGCAGCTCGGCCACGTCGGCCCCCTCGGCGACGGCGACGCGCAGCTCGTGCGACTGCCCGGCGTACCGGGCGTCGGCCACGCGGCTGAGCTCGATCCGGTCGGTGACGCCCTGCCCGGCCAGCTCGGCGTGCGCCTCGGCCTCCAGGTCACGCCAGGCCGCGGTCAGGTCGTCGCCGGCGTCGGCCATCACGGTGCGCGACATCTCGACGCGGGCCGGCGCCAGCAGCAGCCCGAGCGCGCTCAGCACGCCCGGGGCGGGCGGCACCACCACGGCCGTGCAGCCGAGCTCGCGGGCCAGCGCGGTCGCGTGCAGCGGCCCCGCGCCGCCGTAGGCCACCAGCGCCAGCCCGGCCGGGTCGACCCCGCGTTCGATGCTGACCCTGCGCAGCGCCCGGGCCATGGTGGCGCGCACCACGGCGAGCATCCCGTGCGCACCGTCGGCGGAGCCGGGCAGCCGCGCCAGGGCCCGTCGGGCGGCCCCGGCGTCGAGGCGCAGGCCACCGCCGAGCTCCCGGTCGGGATCAAGGTGGCCGAGCAGGCAGTGTGCATCGGTCACGGTGGGCTCAGCGCCGCCGCGGCCGTAGCAGGCCGGGCCGGGGTCGGCACCCGCCGAGTGCGGGCCGACACGCAGCGCGCCGCCGGTGTCCATCCACGCGATGGACCCGCCGCCCGCGCCGACGGTGTGGATGCCGACGGCCGGGGTACGGAACGGCAGCCCCGCCATCTCGGCGGAGGTGGACACCTCGGGGCGCCCGTCGCGGACCAGGCACACGTCGGTGGAGGTGCCGCCCATGTCGAACGCGATCGCGTCGGCGAAGCCCGCCGTACGCGCGACGGCGCCGGCGGCGACCACGCCGGCGGCGGGCCCGGAAAGCAGCGTGTGCACGGGGGCGGCCGCGGCGAAGTCGGTGCCCACGGTGCCGCCGCTGGAGGTCATCACGGTGACGGTCGGCCCGCGCATCCGCCCGGTCAGGTTGGACAGGTAGCGACGCATCACCGGCTCCACGGCGGCGTTCAGCACGCACGTCGACGCCCGTTCGTACTCGCGGAACTCCGGCAGCAGCGCGCTGGAGCGGGTCACGGGCACGTCGAGGCGCTCCAGCGCCGCGCACAGCCGGCGCTCGTGCGCGTCTCCGGCGTAGGAGAACAGCAGGCTCACCGCCACCGACTCGGGGCGCAGCCGGGCGACCTCGTCGACGACGCGGTCGACCTCGTCGTCGGTGAGGTCGAGGACGGCGGCGCCGTCGGGACCGGTGCGCTCGGCGACCGTGACCACCTGCTCATGGGGCACCAGCGGGGCGGGCCGGGTGACGGTCAGGTCGTAGAGCGCCGGCCGGTCCTGCCGTCCGATCTGCAGCACGTCGGTGAAGCCCTGCGTGGTCACCAGCACGGTGCGGGCCACCTTGCGCTCGAGCACGGCGTTGGTGGCGGTGGTGGTGCCGTGCGCCAGCAGCCGCAGCGGCTCGTCGGGCCACCCCTCGCCGACGCCCTGCTCGACCCCGTCGGCCTGGTTGCCGGGGGTGGTCGGCACCTTGACCGCGCGCGGCCGGTGACCGGCGGCGTGCACGACGACGTCGGTGAACGTGCCGCCGACGTCAACCCCGGCGCTAGCCGCGGAGGGGTGCGTCATCGGGTCTCCTCGGGGTGGAGCTGAGGGGATTCGAACCCCTGGCCTCTTCCATGCCATGGAAGCGCGCTACCAACTGCGCCACAGCCCCGTGCTGACCGCACCGTCGCAGGGCACGCCCACAACCGCCGGTTCGGCTGAACGAGTGTAGCCAATGCCTGCGCGCTGACGAAAATCGCCCTCGTCACCGGTCCTCGGCGGCCAACGTGTCGTCGGAGAGCACCGGCTCGGGCAGCGACCCGGCGTTGTAGTCGACCAGCCGCCAGCCGCGGCGCCACTCCTCGACCACGACCCAGGCGCAGTTCGAGACGCCGGCCAGCAGGTGCCAGTGGCCGTGCGGCAGGCCGAGGAACCGGCAGAGCCCGACCCGGATGGACACGCCGTGCGAGACGAGTACGCCGGACTCGCCGGGGCCGAGCCGCTCGACGGCGTCGTGCATGGCCGCGGCCACCCGGTCGGCGACCTCGGGCTCGACCTCGCCGCCGCGGGCCCGGGGGAGCTCCTCCCCGGCGACGAACGCCCGCCACACGTCGGGGAACCGCTCCCGCAGCTCGTCGACGGTGAGCCCCTGCCGCTCGCCGGTGTTGATCTCCTGCAGCCTGGAGTCGGTGGACACCGGCAGACTGGTCAGCCTCGCCAGCTCGGTGGCGGTCTCGACCGCCCGCGACAGCGGGCTGGACCAGACGAGGCGGGGCCGCAGCGAGGCGAGCCGGGCCGCGGCATCACGCGCCTGCTGACGGCCCACGTCGTCCATCGGCACGTCGGTGCTGCCCTGGGCCCGGCCGGCGACGTTCCACGCCGTACGCCCGTGCCGCCACAGCACCAGCCGGCGTGCCCTCACCAGGCTGCGCCGTGCTCGCCGCCCAGGCCGCCGCGCAGCCCACCGCCCAGGCCGCCGCCGCGGCCTCCCTCGGAGGCACCCGTCTGCCCGCTGCTGACGGACTCCGGCAGCGGCACCACCGGGCAGTCACGCCACAGCCGCTCCAGCGCGTAGAAGGACCGCTCGTCCTCGTGCTGCACGTGCACGACGATGTCGGCGTAGTCGAGCAGCACCCAGCGGCCGTCACGCTCGCCCTCCCGGCGTACCGGTTTGGCGCCGGCCTGCCGGAGCCGCTCCTCCACCGCGTCGACGATCGCCTTGACCTGCCGCTCGTTGGGCGCCGAGCAGACCAGGAAGGCGTCGGTGATCACCAGCCGCTCGGAGACGTCGAACGCGACGATGTCGGTGGCGAGCTTGTCGGAGGCGGCCTGTGCGGCGGCCCGGATCAGGGAGACAGCGTGTTCGGTGGCAGCCACAGGTGCGGTCAACTCGATTCGGTGGGAGGACTGTAGAGCGAGCGTTTGGCGATGTACTGCACGACGCCGTCGGGCACCAGGTACCAGACCGGCTCGCCGGACTGCACCCGGTGGCGGCACTCGGTCGAGGAGATCGCCAGAGCGGGGATCTCCACGATCGTCACCCGCTCGCGGGGCAGGCCCTCCAGGGTCAGCTCGGTGATCCGGTGCCCGGGGCGGGTGCAGCCGACGAAGTGCGCGAGCTGGAACAGCTCGTCGGCGTCGCGCCAGGACAGGATCTGGGCCAGTGCGTCGCCACCGGTGATGAAGTACAGCTCGGCCTTGGGGTAGTCACGTGCGAGGTCGCGCAGCGTGTCGACGGTGTATGTCGGGCCGCCGCGGTCGATGTCGACCCGGCTCACGGAGAAGTCGGGGTTGGACGCGGTCGCGATGACCGTCATCAGGTAGCGGTCCTCGGCGGGCGCGACCTCGCGGTCCGACTTCTGCCACGGCTTGCCGGTCGGGACGAAGATCACCTCGTCCAGGTCGAACCACGACCGCACCTCGCTGGCGGCGACGAGGTGGCCGTGGTGGATCGGGTCGAACGTGCCGCCCATGACCCCGACCCGGGTCGGATCCGGGCGGTTCAACGGCGCGCCCGCGGGACCGTGGTGTTCATCGCACGGGCGCTCAGGAGTGCGGCCGGCCCTTGCCGAACATCAGGACGCCGACGAGCAGCGCGCTGAGCACTGCGAACGCGACCAGCCCGAACACGATCGGGTCGGCGGGCAGCTCGTGGGTCTGTTCGGCACCCTGGGCGAGGACGGTGGTCACCTGCATGGGGAGCAATCTACCGGAACTCCTCACTCCCGGATCTGACCGGCACCGGTGACGACGTACTTGGTGGAGGTCAGCTCCGGCAGCCCCATCGGGCCGCGCGCGTGCAGCTTCTGGGTGGAGATGCCGATCTCGGCCCCGAACCCGAACTCCCCGCCGTCGGTGAACCGGGTGGAGGCGTTGACCACCACCGCGGCGGCGTCGACGGTCTGCACGAACCGGCGGGCGGACTGCTGTGAGCCGGTCACGATCGCCTCGGTGTGACCCGAGCCGTGCCGGCGGATGTGCGCGACCGCGTCGTCGAGGGAGTCGACCACGGCGGCGGAGATGTCCAGGGAGAGGTACTCGGCGTCGAAGTCGGCGTCCTGCGCGGGCGCGACCCGTTCGGGCTGGTCGGCGTACTCGCGGACGGCGGCGTCGCCGTGCACGGTGACCCCGGCGGCCTCGAGCTGCTTGACCACCGCGGGCACGAACTGCGCGGCCACGTCGCGGTGCACCAGCAGCGACTCGGCCGCGTTGCAGACGCTGGGCCGCTGGGTCTTGGCGTTGAGCACGATGGACAGCGCCATGTCGAGGTCGGCGTCGGCGTCGACGAAGACGTGGCAGTTGCCGACCCCGGTCTCGATCACGGGCACCGTGGACTCGTTGACGACCTGCTGGATCAGCCCCGCTCCCCCGCGCGGGATGAGCACGTCGACCAGCCCGCGGGCGCGCATCAGGTGCTGGACCGCGTCCCGACCCGCGCCGGGCACGCCCTGCACGGCGTCGGCGGGCAGACCCGCGTCCTGCACCGCGGCGCGGAGCACGTCGACGATGCGCGTGTTGGACTCGCGCGCCGAGGAGGACCCCCGCAGCAGCACCGCATTGCCGCTTTTCAGGCACAGCCCGGCGGCGTCGGCGGTGACGTTGGGGCGGGCCTCGTAGATGATGCCGACGACGCCCAGCGGCACCCGGACCTGGCGCAGCTCGAGGCCGTTGGGCAGCGTGTAGCCGCGCACCACCTCCCCGCACGGGTCGGACAGCCCGGCCACGTCGCGCAGGCCGTCGGCCATCGCGGCCACCCGGCCCTCGTCGAGGCGCAGCCGGTCGACCAGCGACTCGTCGATACCGGCGTCGCGCGCCCGGCCCACGTCCTGCTCGTTGGCCGCCAGGATGCTCGTGGTCTCGGCGACCAGCGCGTCGGCCATGGCCAGCAGCGCCCGGTCCTTGTCCGCGCGCGACAGCGTCGCGAGCAGGGTGGCGGCCTCGCGGGCGCGGGCCGCGGTCTCCAGCACGGCGCTGCGCGTGGCGTCTGCGGTCTCGCTCATGTCCTCCACGGTACGGCCCGGGTGGCCCGTGGGGGCCCGGCGTCCAGGATCCGGCGCCGCATCCGGTCTGCGCGTGCGTGCGAGGATTGCCGCGTGAGGAGCATCCCCACCCCGGTCGGGCGCGTCGCCGCACCCGGCGCGGCGCTCGCCGTACTCGCCGTACTCGGGGTGCTGGCCGTGCTGGCCGGAGGCTGCACGGGCGAGACCCGGCCGGACGGCTCGGCGGTACCGCGCACCCAGGACGGCTCGGAGCCGGCGGTATCGGGGATGCCGGTCTGGCAGCGTCGTACGTCGATGGGCATGCCGCGTGACGACTTCGCGCACGTGGTGGTGGGCGACGAGATCTGGACCTTCGGGGGCATGACCGGTGACCGCGGCACCCGGCTGGACACCAGCGAGGTCTACGACACCTCGACCGACTCCTGGCGCTACGGGCCGGACCTGCCGCAGGGGCTGTGCTCGTTCGAGGGCGCGGCGATCGGGCCGAGGATCTACCTGTTCGGCGGGCTGGACGCCGCGTCGGAGCCGACCGACTTCGCCGCCGTGCTCGACACGCGCACCGGCGAGTGGCAGCAGCTGCCGCCGCTGCCGCACGCGCGCTACGCCCACGACGTCGAGGAGCTCGGCGGTCGGATCTACGTGATCGGCGGCGAGGACAGCGCCGGCGCGAAGGCGGCCGTGGACGTGTTCGACCCGAAGGACGGGAGCTGGTCGCAGGCGGCGCCGATGCCGCGGGCCCGGTCGTCGATCGACCTGGTCCCGGTCGGCGACGTGATGTACGTGCTGGGCGGCTGGCTCGGCTCCAGCGAGACCGACCTGGTGCAGACCTACGACACCTCCACCGACACCTGGGACCGCGCGCCTTCGATGCCGCGGGCCATCTCACGCGGTGGGGCCGCCGGCGTCGACGGGAAGATATACGTCTCCTACCACGAGTGGTCGGCGGTGTACGACGTGCGCCGCGGCCGGTGGTCCCCCGCCAACCCGATGACGGTCTCCCGGCACGGGTTCGGCTACAT
>JALZDI010000444.1 GCA_030862655.1 Actinomycetota bacterium
TGATGATCGACGGCGAGACCGACCTGCCCTACGACCGGCCCCCGCTGTCCAAGGGCTGCCTGAAGGGCGAGGAGGACTACGACAGCGCCACCCTGCACCCCGAGCAGTGGTACGCCGACCACGACATCGACCTACGCCTCGGCCGCCCGGTGCGGCGCGTCGACCTGTCCGCGCGGCAGGTCTACGTCCACCACCAGGACCCGCTGCCCTACGACAAGCTCCTGCTGGCCACCGGATCCAGCGTGCGTCGGCTCGCGGTCTCCGGCGCGGACGCCGACGGCGTGCACTACCTGCGCACGCTGACCGACTCCCAGCGGCTGCGCAAGCGGTTCGAGGACCGGCCCAAGGTCGTGGTCGTCGGTGCCGGCTGGATCGGCCTGGAGGTGGCCGCCGCCGCGCGCGGCCACGGTTGCGAGGTGACGGTCATCGAGCCGCAGCCCACGCCGTTGTACGGCGTGCTCGGCCCCCGCGTCGGCCGGTTCTACGCCGACCTGCACGTCGCCAACGGCGTCGACCTGAGGGTCGACCAGGGAGTCGAGGAGATCGTCTCCGCCGGCGGGCGTGTGGCCGGGGTGCGGACCTCCTCCGGCGACGAGGTCCCCGCCGACATGGTGGTGGTCGGGGTCGGCGTGCTGCCCAACACCGAGCTCGCCGAGGCGGCCGGCCTCGACTGCGACCACGGCGTGCTCTGCGACCAGTCGCTGCGCACCTCCGACCCTGACGTGTACGCCGCCGGCGACCTCGCGCACTGGTTCAACCCGCTGCTGGGCCAACGGGTCCGGGTCGAGCACTGGGCCAACGCGCACGACGGCGGTGACGCCGCGGGCCGGGCCATGCTCGGCCAGGAGGTCGTCTACGACGTGGTGCCGTTCTTCTACTCCGACCAGTACGACACCGGCATGGAGTACGCCGGCTACGTCCCCCGCGGCGTCGACCCCGCCGTGGTCGTCCGCGGCGACCCGGACGCGCGCGAGTTCATGGCGTTCTGGCTCGACCACGACCGCGTGCTGGCCGGCATGCACGTCAACGTCTGGGACACCATCGACGCGGTCCAGGACCTGATCCGCGCCAGCAACCGGGTCGACCCCGAGCGGCTCGCGGACCCCGCCGTACCCCTCGCCGAGGTGGGCGGGTGAGGCTCGCCCGCCGTTGCGTCCGCCGGGCGGTGACCTGTCGCGCACGCGTCGACGGACGCAGGGGCGTGGGCTGTGCACACCCGGCCGCGGCCCTCGTCGACGCTGCGTAGACTCGCCGCGTGGCTGGCCGGATCCGCGAGGAGGACGTCGCGCTGGTGCGCGAGCGCGCCCGCATCGACGAGGTCGTCTCCTCCCACGTGACGCTCCGCCGCGCGGGCGGCGGGTCGCTGAAGGGGCTGTGTCCGTTCCACGACGAGAAGACTCCTTCGTTTCATGTGACCCCTTCACGTAACTTCTTCCACTGCTTCGGCTGCGAGGCCGGCGGCGACGTCTTCGACTTCGTGATGCGGGTCGAGGGCCTGACGTTCACCGACGCGGTCGAGCGGCTGGCCGGCAGCTACGGCGTGCAGCTGCGCTACACCGAGCCCGAGCCGGGCCGCGGCGCAGCGGGCGGCCCGCGTCGCGACCCCTCGCAACGGCCGCGGCTGCTGGAGGCGCACCGGCTCGCGGCTGAGTTCTACGCCGTGCAGCTGGCCGCGGCCGCCGACGCGCGCGCCGGCCGGCAGTTCCTGCACGAGCGCGGCTTCGACCAGGCCGCGGCCGAGCAGTTCGGGGTCGGCTTCGCCCCCCGCGGCGGCGACGTGCTGTACCGACACCTGCGGCAGAAGGGCTTCAGCGAGGACGAGCTGGTCACGGGCGGCCTGGTCGGCAGCTCGGGCCGGGGGGCCTACGACCGGTTCCGCGGCCGGCTGGTGTGGCCGATCCGCGAGGTGGGCGGCGAGGTCGTCGGCTTCGGCGCCCGGCGGCTGTTCGACGACGACCGCATCGAGGCCAAGTACCTCAACACGCCCGAGACCCCGATCTACAAGAAGAGCCGGCTGCTGTACGGCGTCGACCTGGCCCGCCGCGAGATCGCCCGCCGCAAGCAGGCGGTGGTGGTGGAGGGCTACACCGACGTGATGGCCTGCCACCTCGCCGGGGTGGGCACCGCGGTCGCCACCTGCGGCACGGCGTTCGGCGAGGACCACGCCCGCGTGCTGCGCCGGCTGCTGCTCGACCACGAGCAGTTCCGCGGCGAGATCATCTTCACCTTCGACGGCGACGAGGCGGGCCAGCGGGCGGCGCTGCGG
>JALZDI010000445.1 GCA_030862655.1 Actinomycetota bacterium
CCCCTGCACCCCCAGCGACCGCGCGGGAGACTGCGCCGGGTGCGCCCCCATCTCGACGGGCGACGTCAGCGCGGGGAGGTCGACCGGCTTCGATACCGACCGCACGGCCGGCTGCGGCGCCCTCAGTGCGAAGCTGTCGTCGGCGTACGCGGCCGCCAGCTGCAGCACCAGGTCGACGTAGGACTCCGAGTGGTTGTAGCGGAAGACCGCCTCCTCCTGGCCGGCGGTGGTGTTCAGGTCGGCGTCGCCGGCGCACAGGTATGCGGCCGCCGCGAGCGCGGCGTCGTCGACGTCGTGGGGGTTGCGCCCACCGTCGTCGTCCGCGTCGGCGCCGACCAGCGACCAGGTGGACGGGATGAACTGCATCGGTCCGACCGCGCGGTCCCAGCGGCCGTCGCCGTCCAGCTCGCCTTCATCGGTGTCGGCGATCGCCGCGACCTCACCTCCGCCGTCCAGCCGGGGGCCGAGGATGCGCGGCGTCGAGGTGCCGTCGGGCAGCACCTCCGCCCCGCCGTAGCGACCATGGTCGGACTCCACGTCGCCGATGGCGGCGAGCAGCGACCAGTCCAACCGGCAGACCGGGTCGGCACGTCGCATCACGGCCTCGGCGAACTGGTACGCCCGCAGAGCCGGCGTCGGCAGGTCGACACCCGGAGAGACCTCGAGCACGGACGAGCCCCCACCGGGCGAGGAGACACTCGCCTGCTTGAGCGCCGCGACCACCCCGTCGTCGCGTGTCCAGGAGCCACTGACCACGGGTCCCGAGGGCGGCGTGGCCTGATGCAGGTGAGCCGACACCGGCGCAGGGGCCTGGGTCGCGGTGAGCGTGAGCCCGACCGGGGCAAGCACGGCGGCGGCGGCCAGTCTCGTCGTCCAGCGTGTCGCCAGCCGGGCACGGGAGCGGGAGGGCTTCAGGGGCTTCGTCGGCCGCATCGGTCTCAGTCTCGTCGCTGTCGGGGGCTCCGGTCCGTGATCGCACACACACGCTAAGTCAATACGTCGCGGGTGGGCTAGACCGGTTTGGTGGAGTTGTTAGCACATTGCCGCCCATGGTGCAGCACTTTCCGCAAGAGTTCAATCACTAACCGTGAAACTTTCCTTGACAGTCGACGGAAGTCCTCTCTAGCGTCACCGCAAGTTGTAACCGGTATCACAGCCAGCCGGACACCCCTGCACGCGGACGAAGGCGGAGTACATGAGACGCACGGTTCCTGTCAGCATCCTCACGATGTTCGCCCTGGTGGTCGGGCTCCTGCCCGCGTTCGCGCTGGCCGCGGCCGCCGTGGAGGAGGAGCCGGCGTTCCGGGCGCTGGTCTTCACCAAGACCACGGGCTTCCGGCACCCGTCGATCCCGGCCGGCATCGCGACGGTGGAGCAGCTCGGTGCCGAGCACAACTTCACCGTGGACGCGACCGAGGACGCCACCGCGTTCACCGACGCGAACCTCGCCAACTACGACGTCGTCATCTTCCTCTCCACCACCGGCGACCCGCTCAACGACGAGCAGCAGGCCGCCTTCGAGCGCTACATCCAGGCCGGCGGGGGGTACGCGGGCGTACATGCCGCGGCCGACACCGAGTACGCGTGGCCCTGGTACGGCAAGCTCGTCGGCGCGTGGTTCGACAGCCACCCGGCGATCCAGGACGCCAACGTCAAGGTCCAGGACCGCAACCACCCCTCGACCGCGCACCTTCCGGCCAACTGGCAGCGCAGCGACGAGTGGTACAACTACGCGACCAACCCGCGCGGCAACGTGCACGTGCTGGCGACCCTGGACGAGAGCACCTACGACCCGGGTGCGGGCACCATGGGCGCGGACCACCCCATCGCCTGGTGTCAGGAGTTCGACGGCGGCCGCGCGTGGTACACCGGTGGCGGGCACACCACCGAGTCCTACAGCGAGCCGGCCTTCGTCCGGCACCTCCTCGGCGGGATCCAGACCGCCGCCGGGGTCGTGGACGCCGACTGCGGCGCCACCAACTGGAGCAACTTCGACAAGGTCGCCCTCGACACCGGCACCGCCAACCCGATGGAGCTCGACGTCGCCGACGACGGCCGGGTCTTCTACATCGAGCGCGCCGGCGAGGTCCGCGTGATCGACCCCGAGAGCGGCACGACCACCGTGGCGGCCAAGCTCGACGTCTACCTGCAGCGCGAGGACGGGCTGCTCGGCCTGGCTCTCGACCCCGACTTCGCGACCAACAACTGGCTCTACCTGTACTACTCACCGAACACCACCGAGCACATCCAGCGGCTGTC
>JALZDI010000446.1 GCA_030862655.1 Actinomycetota bacterium
CCATCCAGTGGTCGCGCGCCTTCGGCGTCACCGCGAACGGCGCGTGCCGCATCCGCAGCCGCGGGTGGCCGCGCTGCTGCTGGTAGGTCTTCGGGCCGCCCCAGTACTGCTCGAGGAACATCCGCAGCCGGTCCTCGGCGCCGGTCAGGTCCTCCTCGGGGTACAACGCGCGCAGGTAGGCGTCGTCGCCCACCCCCTGGTAGAAGCGGTGCACGAGGCGCTCGAAGAAGGCGTGCCCTCCCATCGCGTCGTACAACGTCACCTCGGCCGGTCGCTCAGTCACGACCACCATTGTGGGCGTCCCCCGCCCGGATCCCCGAACAGGGGTGTCGGCGAGGATGGGCCCATCCGACCAACGAGGAGGAACACATGAGTGCGACCCGCACGGCGAGGACCCACTGGGAGGGCACCCTGTTCGAGGGCTCCGGCACCGTCACCCTGGAGTCGTCCGGGCTGGGCACCTACGACGTGAGCTGGCCGGCACGCGCCGAGGAGCCCGGCGGCAAGACCAGCCCCGAGGAGCTGATCGCCGCCGCGCACTCCTCCTGCTTCTCGATGGCGCTGTCGAAGGCGCTCGCCGACGCGGGCACGCCCGCACAGGCGCTGGACACCCAGGCCGACGTCACCCTGGTGCCCGGCACCGGCATCACCGGCATCACGCTGACCGTGCGTGGTCGGGTCGAGGGCGCGAGCAACGACGACTTCGTCAAGGCCGCCGAGGGCGCCAAGACCGGCTGCCCGGTGTCCCAGGCGCTGACCGGCACCACGATCACGCTGGACGCCGCGCTGGCCTGAGCCGGGCTGAGCCGGCCCAGCCCGGGCTGAGCCGGCCGAGCCGGGCTGAGCCGGCCCGGGCTGCGGGCCTCAGTGGGCCCCGGCGGGTTGCCGTCCGTTGGGCGACGGCTCCTCGTCGGGGTTCCCGCGGTGCCAGATGACCCGCTGCGGCAGCGGGATCTCGATGCCCTCGGTGTCGAAGCGCTCCTTGATCCGCTCGCGCAGCTCGCGGGCGACGCCCCACTGCTGCATCGGCGCGGTCTTGAGCACCAGGCGGACGACGACCGACTCGGGGTCGAGCGACTGCACGCCCCACACCTCGGGCTCCTCGAGGATGTCGCGGTCCTTGTTGTCCTTCTCCTGCTCCCACAGGTCGTGCGCGACGGCGCCGAGGATGGCCCGCACGCGATCGAGGTCCTCGTCGTAGCCGACCCGGATGTCGAGCACGGTGCGCGCCCAGTTCTGGCTCATGTTGCCGACGCGGGTGATGTTGCCGTTGCGGACGTACCAGACCGTGCCGTCGATGTCGCGGACACGCGTCACCCGCAGCCCGACCGCCTCCACGTCGCCGATCGCGTCGCCGACGTCGACGACGTCGCCCACGCCGTACTGGTCCTCGAGGATCATGAAGATCCCGGACAGGAAGTCGGTGACCAGGCTCTGCGCACCGAAGCCGAGCGCGAGGCCGAGGATCCCGGCGCTGGCGATCAGCGGGGCGATGTTGTAGCCGAGGACGTCGACGACCATGATCGCCACGACACCGAAGATGATGCCGGTGGTGATGCTCTTCAGCAGCGACGCCATCGTGGCGGTGCGCTGCTGCCGCCGCTCGGCCGCGACGTTCGAGCGGTCCACCACCTGCCGCGACTTGGCGCGGTTGATGATGCCGGGGACGGAGCCGTGGGCGGCGCGCTTCATCACCCGGTCGATGAGCCGGTGGATCACCCAGCGCAGCACCCCGGCGAAGATCAGCAGGCCGAGGATGTGCAGCGGCTTGGCGACCAGCCAGTCCGAGGCCGAGGCGACCCACTCGTTGCCGCCGGACCAGTCGTACACGACCTTGCACAGCGCGTTGTCAGCCGCCGGCTCCCAACAGGCGACGCCGGCGTCGGCGTCGCCGGAACCGGTCTGGTTGGGCGTGGGGAACGTGAGCACGGCGTACCTTCCTCACATAGAGGTGTGGACCGCCTCCGAACGTAAGGCTTCGGTCATGCCTGGCTCAAACCGGTGTTCCAGGCGTGGAACGCCAACGTGTCCGCCCCGAGCGCGACCGACCGGCTCACGGCGCGGGCGCCGTGGCCAACCTCACGCTCGACACGCAGCAGCACCGGGTGCGTCGCGGGGTCCCCCGTGGTGGCCGCCTGCAGGGCCGCGCACATCTTGCGGGCGTGCAGCGGGTCGACACGGGTGTCGGATGCGAACACGGTGAACAGCGTCGCGGGGTAGGCCAGCCCCTCCTGCACCCGGTGGTAGGGCGAGTAGG
>JALZDI010000116.1 GCA_030862655.1 Actinomycetota bacterium
GGCCTGGCCCGCCCGCCGCGGCTGCTGCTGGTCGAGCAGGACGCCGAGGAGCGCACGGCGCTGTGCGACCTGGCCGGCGGCAGTGGCTCGGTGGCGGTGACCTCGGTCGGCTCGCTGGAGGAGGCCCGGTCGGCCATCGCGACCGAGACCTTCGACCAGGTGGTGCTCAACCCGCGGCTGACCGGCGGCAGCGGCCTGACGCTGCTGGAGCCGTTCGCCAGCGGCCAGGTGCCGGTGCCGCCGCCGGTCCTGCTGTACACCCCGCGTCCGCTGCCCAAGCGGGAGCAGACCCGGCTGCAGCGCTACCACAAGGTGCTGTCGATCGAGACGGCATCTAGCCACGAGGAGGTCGCCGACAGTCTGGCCGAGTCGTGGGCCGGTGCTCCGGAGCCGACCGTCGCCCCCCGCAGCGGGGTGCATGACGGCGTCCGGGGAGCCGTCAGGGGGAGCGGGGACGGCGAGGTCGCGACCGTCGAGCCGGAGGGCCCGCTGACCCTGCCCGACTGCAAGGTACTGGTGATCGACGACGACGTGCGCAGTGTTTTCGCGCTGGTGAGCGCGCTCGAGCTGCGGCAGGTGCAGGTGCTCTACGCCGAGTCCGCGCCCGACGGCATCGACATGCTCAAGCAGCACGGCGACTTCGACCTCGTGCTGATGGACATCATGATGCCGGGCATGGACGGCTACACCGCGATCCGCACGATCCGGTCCACCCCGCAGTTCGCCGACCTGCCGGTCATCGCCGTGTCCGCGAAGGCGATGCGCGGCGACCGCGAGAAGAGCCTGGCCGCCGGGGCGTCCGACCACGTGCCCAAGCCGGTCGACATCGAGCGGCTGGTCGAGCTGATGGGGCAGCTGGTCGCCAGGAGAACGCGTAGATGACCGGCATGGTGGACGGTCCCGAGCAGGTGCGCAGCGACGAGCCTGTCGGACACCAGACCGCGAAGATCCTGCTGGTGGACGACCGTCCCGACAACCTGCTCGCGCTGTCGGCCATCCTCAGCTCGCTGGGCCACACGATGGTGCGCGCGCACTCCGGCGAGGAGGCGCTCAAGGCGCTGCTCGTCGACGAGTTCGCGCTGGTGATCCTCGACGCTCAGATGCCGGGCATGGACGGCTACGTCACCGCGACGCACATCAAGCAACGCGAGCGCACCCGCGGCGTGCCGATCATCTTCCTCACCGCGGCCTACGACGAGCCGCAGGACGCGTTCCGGGGCTACGCCGCCGGCGCGGTCGACTACATCACCAAGCCGTTCGACCCGTGGGTGATGCGCGCCAAGGTCAGCGTCTTCGTCGACCTGTACCTGAAGAACCGCCAGCTGCGCGAGCAGGCCGGTCTGCTGCGGACGCTGCTCGGCGGCGACTCGGGCCCGGTGGCGACCCAGCAGCTGGTGACCGAGCTGTCCGACCGGCTGGCGTGCGTGGAGGAGCAGGTGGCGCGGGCGCTGGCCGCCGAGGCCGACGGCGCCGGTCCCGGCCCGGAGACCTTGCACGAGCTGGCCGACCGGGTGGCCCGGCTGCGGCTGGCGCTGGACGTGCTGCGCCCCGAGTAGGCGGGCTAGCGCGACCAGGCGGGGTCCAGCCCGGGGACCTCGTCGGGGCGGCGGCTGCCGGCCCGGTGTAGAGCGCGGAGGGGCGGATCAGGCGGCCGGTGCGCTTCTGCTCCAGGATGTGCGCACTCCAGCCCGCCGTACGGGCGCAGGTGAACATGGAGGTGAACATGTGCGGCGTTCATGCCGTGCTCGGCCGCCGAGCCGCCTCGCTGTCGGCGGGCGGTCGTCGACCGCCTGCACGTGTTGGGGGTCCGGCTCGCCGCGCCAGCGGCGCATGAACCGCTCGGCGATCGTCTGCGCCTTGTCGACCTCGGCCTGCGGCACCATCGGCTGGCCGATCCCGCGCGCCGCCTGTGCGACGTAGGACAGCACCATCACCGCCGTGCGGGCGAGGTCGGGGCGCGCCTCGTCGTCGCTGATGTCGTAGGGCTGACGCATCCCCATGCGGGGGTGATCATCGCGATCGCGCTCTGCACGTCGACGTGGATGTCACCGGAGTGCACCGGGATGGGGTAAGGCTCGGCCGGCGGCAGGCCCGCGTGTGTCGGGCGGGAGGCGGTGGCGCTTGGCTAGGGTCGCGACGGTGGGACCGATGTCGTTGGAGGCCTGGCGCCGGGAGTACACCGCGTCCGGGCTGAGCAGGCGCGACCTCGCGGACGACCCCGACGTACAGCTGGCGCACTGGCTGGCGGAGGCCCGGGTGGCCGGTATGCACGAGCCCAACGCGATGGTGCTGTCCACGGTCGGTCGCGACGGTGCGCCCTCGTCGCGGATGGTGCTGCTCAAGGGGCTCGACGCCGGTGGCCTGGTCTTCTACACCAACTACGCGTCGCGCAAGAGCCTCGACCTGGCCGCGAACCCGCACTGTGCGCTGCTGTTCCCATGGGAGCCGCTGCAACGGCAGGTGCGGGTGGAGGGGGTGGCACGCCGGCTCGCCGCCGAGGTGAGCGACCGCTACTTCGCCACCCGCCCGCGCGGCGCGCAGCTGGGCGCGTGGGCGTCCGCGCAGTCACGGGTGGTGGCCGACCGGGCCGAGCTTGAGCAGGCGTATGCCGATGTGGCGGCGCGGTGGCCGGAGCCCGCGCCGGTACCCCGGCCCGAGGACTGGGGCGGCTTCGTGGTGGACGCGACCGAGATGGAGTTCTGGCAGGGCCGCGGCGACCGCATGCATGACCGGCTGCGCTACCGCCGTACCGGCGACAGGTGGGTCGTGGAGCGCCTCGCGCCCTGAGCGACCGGAAGCCTGGCGCCACACCAGAAGGGCGCGGAATGAAGCGACCCGCGGGCGCCCTGCAGCAGCAGGGAAGCCGGCCGGACTAGTCCGGCGCGCCCGCGGGTCGGGTGACTACCTGGGTTTGCACCAGCCGCTCAGAACACGGCTGTTGGAGAACTGCCGGTGGAGCTGCTAGTGCGCAGCCACCTCACGAGTCCGCAAAGAACACATCTGCTGGACCACCTCCTTTCCCGTGTGGGGGAAGGCTACGACGGCGCCACTCACCCGCACAAGGCGTTTCTCGCCGGCGTCGCGCGGTGGGGCCGGGCTAGTCGGGGGTGCTGCCGGCGTCGACGTGCTGGGCGAGGTACTGCTGCGCGCCGACGCGGGCGATCGCGTCGAGCTGACCCTCGAACCAGTCCGCGTGTTTCTCCTCGTCGCGGACCATCTCCTCGAACACCGCGGCGGTGCCGTGGTCGCCGAGCTCGTGGCACTCCTTGGCGGCGGTGTTGAACTGCGTGACCGCGGCCTTCTCGCTCTCGAAGGCCAGCTTGAGCATCTCCTCGGGGTCCTCGCCGACGCTGATCGCGTTGAGCCGCTGCACGTTGGGGTGGCCGTCGAACATCAGGATCCGGTTGATCAGCTCGTCGGCGTCGCGCATCTCGTCGATGGAGAGGTCGTAGAACACCTTCCCCAGCCGGGACAGCCCCCAGTTGTCGAGCATCCGCGCGTGCAGGAAGTAGGTGTTGGTGACGGTGAGCTCGAAGGTGAGGGCGTCGTTGAGCAGATCCACCACACGTGGGCTAACTGGCTGCACCTGCAACCTCCGTGACAGCTGGGGCGAGGACGGCTCCATGCTGGCACAGAATGCGCTTGATCGAGAACACGCACCCACCGCAGTTCTGGCCCGCGCCGGTCCGGCGACAGACCTCGGTGAGCGAGCGCGCGCCGTCGTCGACGGCCGCGCTGACGTCGCGGTCGCTCACGACTCCGCAGTGGCACACGATCATGTAGGAAAGGCTACCCTAAGCGAGGCAGCCTGTCAGCAGGCCGGGGGTCATCGGCGGCAGAGGTCGGCCACGCCGGCCAGCAGCCGGTCGACGTCGTCCTCGTCGTTGTACGGCGAGACGCCGGCGCGCACGGCGCCCCCGTCGCCCAGCCCGGCCCACCGGGACGCCTCGATCGCGTAGAAGTTGCCCGCGGGTGCGTTCACCCCGCGGGCCGCGAGCCGCCGGTAGACCTCGGCGGGCGACCGCCGGGCCACCGAGAACAGCGCCGTAGGGGTGCGGTGGGCGGGCCGTCCGTGCACGGTGACGTCGTCCAGGGCGTCCAGCCCGGACAGCATCCGGTCGAACAGCCGCTGCTCGTGCCGCTCGACCGCGGCCATCGCGGCCAGCACGGCACCGCGGCGCCCACCCACCGGCTCGGCGCCCACGCCGTCCGAGCCGAGCATGTCGGCGATGAAGTCCACCGTCGCGATCACCCCGGCGAGCAGCTCGTAGGGCAGCGTGCCCAGCTCGAACCGCTCCGGCACGTCGTCGGTGGAGGGGAGCAGCTTGTCCGGCTCCAGGGTCTTGAGCAGGTCCGGCTCGGCGGCGAGCACGCCCAGGTGCGGGCCGAAGAACTTGTACGGCGAGCACGCGAAGAAGTCGGCCCCCAGCGACGCCACGTCCACCGGGGCGTGCGCGGTGAGGTGGACGCCGTCGACGTAGATCAGTGCCCCGTGGTCGTGCACCGCGTCGGCAAGGGCGGCGACGTCGGGACGGGTGCCGAGCAGGTTGGAGGCCCCGGTCACCGCCACGACCCGCGTCCGGTGCGACAGCAGACCCGCCACGGCGTCGACGGCGAGGTCGCCGGTGGCGGCGTCGAATTCGGCCCAGCGCACGGTGGCGCCCGCCGCCGCCGCGGTCTGCACCCAGGGCCGGATGTTGGCGTCGTGGTCGAGCCGGGTGACCACCACCTCGTCACCGCGACCCCACTGCTTGGCCAGGGTCCGGGCGACGTCGTAGGTGACCTGCGTCATCGACCGGCCGAACACGACCCCCTGCGGCTGGACGCCGAGCAGGTCGGCCAGCGCCTGCCGGGCGGCCGCCACGAGGGCCTCGGCCCGCTGCTCGGCGGCGGTCACCGCACCACGGTTGGCCAGCCCGGACACCATCGCGTCGGCCACGGCCCGGGCCACCCGATCGGGCGTCTGTGAGCCGCCGGGCCCGTCGAAGTGGGCGACACCGTGGGAGAGGGCCGGGAAGGCTTGTCGTACCGCTGCGACCTCGAGATCCATCGTCCTATCCTGCCGCGCCGCGGGGCCCGCTCAGCAGGCGGCCGACGCCATCCGGCTGACGGCCTCGTCCAGGATCTGCTCGCCGGTGCCGAAGTTCAGCCGCACCCAGCCGCTGCCCGGCGTGCCGAAGCTCGGCCCCGGCTCGAGCGCCACCCGGCCGCGGTCGAGGAAGAGGTCGCGCGGGCGGCTCCCGTCGCCGTACGCCCGGCAGTCCAGCCAGGCCAGGTAGGTCGCCTCCGGTGGGTGCCAACGTACGGCGGGAAGCCGCCTCGCGAGCAGGTCCCGCAGCTGCCGGCGGCGCTGGTCGAGGGTCGCCAGCAGCGCGTCGAGCCAGGCCTCGCCGGCGTCGAACGCGGCCACCGAGGCGAGCACCCCGAAGTGGCCGATCCGCCACCGGGCGTCGGCCGGCCGGCGCGCGACGACCGCCCGCATGGGCTCCGACGCGGCCACGACGGCCGCGCACTTCAGCCCGGCGAGGTTCCACGCCTTGCTCGCCGACACCACGCCCACCCCGACCTCGGACGCGCCGGGCATGGTGAGGAACGGGGTGAACGTCGAGCCAGGCAGCACCAGCGGCGCGTGGATCTCGTCGCTCACCACGGTGACGCCGTGCTCGCGCGCGAGGTGCACGACCTGCGCGAGCTCGTCGGGACTGTGCACGCGTCCGACCGGGTTGTGCGGGTTGCACAGCACGTAGGCCCGCGGCCCGGAGGCGAACGCCTCGGCCAACGCGTCGAGGTCCAGTCGCCAGCCACCGTCGTCCTGCTGCCGCAGCGGCGCCTCCACCAGCCGGGTCCCGGACTCCTGCACCCAGTGGAAGAACGGCGGGTACACCGGCGGGTTGACGACCACCCCGTCGCCGGGGCCGCACAGCGCCCGCAGCAGCTCGACGCACGCGACGCCGACGTCGGTGGCCGGGCTGACCCCGGCGGGGTCGACCTGCCAGCCCCATCGGCGGTCGGCGAAGCCGGCGAAGGCCCGCGCCAGCTCGCCGGCACCACCGGCGTAGCCGGTGTCGGAGCGCTCGACCGCCTCGGCCAGCGCGCCTCGCACCGCCGGCGCCAGCGCGAAGTCCATCTCCGCGACCGGCAGCGGGAGCACGTCCTCGGCGTAGGTGCGCCACTTGGCGCTGCGCCGGCGCCGCAGCTCGGCGAGGTCGTCGACCGGCAGGGGCACGGGAGGCGCG
>JALZDI010000447.1 GCA_030862655.1 Actinomycetota bacterium
ACGTTCGGCAAGGCGCTGCTGTCGCTGCTGTCCAGCGACCGGGTCGACGAGGACACCTGGGAGGAGATCGAGGACACCCTGCTGAGCTCCGACCTGGGGGTCGCGCCGACGCAGGAGCTGGTCGAGCGTCTGCGGGCGCGGGTGCGCGTCGAGGGCGTCGAGTCCGGCGAGGAGGCCCGCAGGATCCTGCGCGACGAGCTGGTGGCCCTGGTCGACCCCAGCCTCGACCGCGACCTGCACATCCGCCGGGCCGAGGGCAGGCCGGGGGTCGCCCTGGTGGTCGGCGTCAACGGGTCGGGCAAGACCACCACCGTGGGCAAGATCGCGCGCGTGCTGGTCGCTCAGGACGCCGACGTCGTGCTCGGGGCGGCCGACACCTTCCGCGCCGCCGCGGCCGAGCAGCTGCAGACGTGGGGGGAGCGGGTGGGCGTGCACACCGTGCGCGGTCCCGAGGGCGGCGACCCGGCCAGCGTCGGCTACGAGGCGGTCAAGGCCGGCATCGAGCGTGAGGCCGACGCGGTGCTGGTCGACACCGCCGGCCGGCTGCACACCAAGGCCGGGCTGATGGACGAGCTCGGCAAGGTCAAGCGCGTCGTCGAGAAGCTCGCCCCGGTCACCGAGGTGCTGCTGGTGCTCGACGCGACCACCGGGCAGAACGGCATGATGCAGGCCCGGGTCTTCTCCGAGGTCGTCGACGTGACCGGCATCGTCCTGACCAAGCTGGACGGCACCGCCAAGGGCGGCATCGTGGTCGCCGTCCAGCGCGAGCTGGGCGTGCCGGTCAAGCTGGTGGGGCTCGGCGAGGGCGCCGACGACCTCGCGCCGTTCGAGGCCGAGGCCTTCGTCGACGCGCTGCTCGGCGAGGGCTCGCTGGCGTAACGCCGCCGTAACAGCGGCGCGCAGGTTTTCACACCACCGCAACATGTCGCAGACCGTGACGAAACCTGCGTTCGGGAGGCTGGAGGAGTCCGCGTCACACCATGACTCCCCGGGAGCCCCCGAATGGTCAACACCGGCGACACCGCCTGGATCCTGACCAGCGCCGCCCTGGTGCTGCTGATGACCCCAGGCCTCGCGCTCTTCTACGGCGGCATGGTCCGCGTCAAGAGCGTCCTCAACATGATGATGATGAGCTTCGGTGCCCTCGCGCTCATCAGCGTGCTGTGGGTGCTGTACGGCTACTCGTTCGCGTTCGGCGACGACGTCGGGGCGGGGCTGCTGGGCAGCCCCACGGAGTTCCTGGGCCTGTCCGGGCTGATGACCGACCTGACGTCGGAGTCCGGCGGGCTGCCGGTGATGGCGTTCGTGGCCTTCCAGGCCGTGTTCGCGGTCATCACGGTGGCGCTGATCTCGGGCGCGATCGCCGACCGGGCCAAGTTCGGCACGTGGATGGTGTTCGCGGGCGTCTGGGCGACGCTGGTCTACTTCCCGGTTGCGCACTGGGTGTTCGACTTCGACGCCCCCGGGCACGTCGGCGGCTGGATCGCGAACACGCTCGGCGCGGTCGACTTCGCCGGCGGCACCGCCGTCCACATCAACGCGGGCGCGGCCGGCCTGGCGCTCGCGCTGGTGTTGGGCAGGCGGCGCGGGTTCGGCAAGGAGCCGATGCGGCCGCACAACCTGCCGCTGGTGATGATCGGCGCGGGGCTGCTGTGGTTCGGCTGGTTCGGCTTCAACGCCGGCTCGGCGCTGGCGGCGAACAACACCGCGGCGGTCGCCTGGGTCAACACGCTGGCCGCCACCGGCGCGGCGGTCCTGGGGTGGCTGGCCACCGAGCGGCTGCGCGACGGGCACGCGACCTCGTTGGGTGCGGCGTCGGGTGTCGTGGCCGGTCTGGTGGCCATCACGCCGGCGTGCTCGTCGCTGTCGCCGGTGGGCTCGGTGGTGCTCGGCCTGGTCGCCGGCGCGCTGTGCGCCCTGGCGGTCGGGCTGAAGTACCGGCTCGGCTACGACGACTCGCTCGACGTCGTCGGCGTCCACCTGGTCGGCGGCCTGGTCGGCACCATCGGCATCGGCTTCCTGGCCACCGCCGCCGCGCCTGCGGGCATCGACGGGCTGCTGTACGGCGGCGGCGCCGACCAGCTGTGGCGCCAGGTCGTCGGCGCGGTCGCCGTACTCGCGTTCTCGTTCGTGCTGACGCTGGCGATCGGTGTGCTCCTGCAGCGCACCGTCGGCTTCCGCATCGAGGACGAGGACGAGGTCGCCGGCATCGACCTGGCGGTGCACGCCGAGACCGGCTACGACCTGCACGCC
>JALZDI010000448.1 GCA_030862655.1 Actinomycetota bacterium
GCACCATGGGTCCATGGTGCGCACCACTCCGACAATTCGCGGGAGGGCCAGCGGCCAGTCAGCCGCCGTTGGCCATGCGGAGGACGTCCAGGGCTTCGTCGAGCTGCTCGACCGTGAGCTCGCCGGCCTCGACGTGACCGCGTTCGAGGACGACCTCGCGGATGGGCTTGCGCTCCTTGAGCGCCTGCTTGGCGACCGCTGCGGCCTCCTCGTAGCCGATGTAGCGGTTGAGGGGCGTGACGATCGCCGGCGAGCCCTCGGCGTAGGCGCGGGCCTGCTCGGTGTTGACCTGCACGTCGGCGAAGACCTTGTCGGCCAGCTGCCGCGACACCTCCGCCAGCAGTCGGGACGACTCCAGCACGTTGCGGGCGATGACCGGCAGCATCACGTTGAGCTGGAAGTTGCCCTGCGACCCGGCGAAGGCCACGGCCGCGTCGTTGCCGATGACCTGGGCGACGACCTGCAGCGTCGCCTCCGGGATCACCGGGTTGACCTTGCCCGGCATGATCGACGAACCCGGCTGCAGGTCCGGCAGGGCCAGCTCGCCGAGGCCGGTGCGCGGGCCGGAACCCAGCCAGCGCAGGTCGTTGGCGATCTTGGTGAGGCTGACCGCCACGGTGCGCAGGTGACCGGAGGTCTCCACCACGGAGTCCTGCGCGGCCTGCGCCTCGAAGTGGTCGCGGGCCTCGGTCAGCGGCAGACCGGTCACCCGGGCCAGCTCCTCGGCGACGGCCTGGCCGAAGCCCTCCGGCGCGTTGAGCCCGGAGCCCACGGCGGTGCCGCCGATGGGCAGCTCGCCCAGCCGGGGCAGACCGGTCCGCAGCCGCTCGACGCCGTAGCGGGCCTGCGACGCCCACGCGCCCGCCTCCTGGGCGAGGGTGATCGGCACGGCGTCCATCAGGTGCGTGCGGCCGGACTTGACGACCTCGGTCCAGCCCTTCGCCCGGTCCTCGATGGTGGTCGCGAGGTGCTCCAGGGCCGGGATGACGTCGGTGATCACGGCCTCGGTGGCGGCCACGTGGATCGTCGTCGGGAACGTGTCGTTGGACGACTGCGAGGCGTTGACGTGGTCGTTCGGGTGCACGTCGCGGCCGAGAGCGCGGGTGGCCAGGGTCGCGATGACCTCGTTGGCGTTCATGTTCGACGACGTGCCGGAGCCGGTCTGGAAGACGTCGATCGGGAAGTGCTCGTCGTGCGCGCCCTCGGCGACCTCGTCGGCGGCGCGGGCGATGGCCTCGGCGACGTCGGCGTCGAGCACCCCCAACCGGCCGTTGACCCGGGCGGTGGCGGCTTTGAGCAGGCCGAGCGCGCGGATCTGCGCGCGCTCCAGGCCGCGGCCGGAGATCGGGAAGTTCTCCACGGCCCGCTGCGTCTGCGCCCGGTAGAGGGCGTCGGCGGGCACCCGAACCTCGCCCATCGTGTCGTGTTCGATCCGGTACTGGGATTCAGCCATGTTCGAAGTGTCCCGCCGCTCAACCGGCCGGGTCAGCGTGGCGCGCCCCACCGGCCGGGCGTTCACCCAGGAAACGACCGTTCTGGAACGATCTAGGTGGCTGATCTGACAAAGCCCGCTCCCGGAGAGCGGGAGCGGGCTTCGCCGAGAAGGATCAGCCGATGGTGGAGGAGATCCAGTCCTTGTAGGCGGTGGCGTCGGTGTAGACCGAAGGAGCCGTGCCGCAGACCGGGACCGGGCTGCCGAGGCGGCTGGTCACGCCGGTGAGCTTCCAGTCGCCCGGGGTGCCCTCCAGCTGCGGGCCGCCGGAGTCGCCGAAGCAGGCGTTGGCCAGCAGCTCCTTGCTGGAGGTGCAGATCTCGGTGGGGCCGTCGATGGAGCTCAGCGTGCACCCCGCGTCAGGGGCGACCTGGGTCTCCAGCTCCTGCAGCTGCTCCGGCGGTTCGCCGCAGCCGCGCACCGGGCAGGTCACGCCCCAGCCGATGATCCGCGACGGCGTGCCGTCGGCGCCGGAGGCGTCGGCGATGTCGATCGGCGTCTCGGAGACCGCCTGGTCGAGCTTGAGCAGCGCGATGTCGCCGTTGGGGGTGTTGGTCTCGTAGTCCGGGTGCACGACGACCTCGGAAACACCGGCTTCGGTGCCGCCGCTGCTCCAGGTCGGGCTGCCGATGCGCAGGCCGAGGTCGGCCGGTGCCGCGTCGACGACGCAGTGCGCCGCGGTGAGCACCCACTGCTCGTCGATCAGCGAGGCACCGCAGCTGTGCGCCCCCGATCGTTGCAGCGAGGCCATCCATTCGTA
>JALZDI010000117.1 GCA_030862655.1 Actinomycetota bacterium
AGCACCGCGTCGGCCAGCGCGTCGACCCACTCCGGACCGGGCAGCGCGGTCCACACCGCGCGCGGCGCCAAACCCCGGTGCAGCCGGTCGAGGTAGGCGGCCCCCGCCGGGTAGCGGGCCCAGGCCGTGGACATTCGCGCAGTCTCGGCGGGAGGTCCCTGGCGGGCCGGCGCAGCCCCGGAGGGGGCGTCGGTGACCTCGCGCTCGACCCGCGCGTGCCGCGGTGGCACGGCGAGCCGCAGCACGTCGGACACCACCCCGGCGTAGCGGTCGGCCACCTCCCGGCACAGCCGTGCGACCTGCGGCGTCAGCACCGGCAGCGGGGACACCACCCGCCGCAGCGGCGCCAGCCGCCCCTGGTGGTCGGAGGCGTCCACCCGCTCCAGCAGGTAGCCGGCGACGTCCTTGCCGGCGAACCGCACCTTCACCCGGCAGCCGGGCTGCGCGTCCGCGGCGAGGTCGTCGTTGACCCGGTAGTCGAACGGGCGGTCGAGGTGGGCCAGGCCCAGGTCGACCAGCACCCGGGCCACCGGGCGCCGCGCCGCCGGTCCGGGCGCCTCCCTCGGCCGCGAGCGGCGCAGCTGCTCGCGGGTCAGCGCGAGCTGCTCGTGCCGCTGCGTGGCCGACGCGGGCTCGTTCACCGGGGCAGTTCTACGGCCGCCCGCCGACACGCCCGAGACGGGAGGTCAGGCGCCGGCGGCGGCGCGCAGCGCGTCGACCCGGTCGGTGCGCTCCCAGGTGAACTCCGGCAGCTCGCGGCCGAAGTGGCCGTAGGCGGCGGTCTTGGCGTAGATGGGCCGCAGCAGGTCGAGGTCGCGCACGATCGCGGCCGGGCGCAGGTCGAACACCTCGAGCACGGCCTGCTGGATCCTGGCCACCGGCACGGTCTCGGTGCCGAAGGTGTCGACGTAGAAGCCCACGGGGTGCGCCTTGCCGATCGCGTAGGCCACCTGCACCTCGCAGCGCTTGGCCAGCCCGGCGGCCACGACGTTCTTGGCCACCCAGCGCATCGCGTAGGCCGCGGAGCGGTCGACCTTGGACGGGTCCTTTCCGCTGAACGCGCCGCCACCGTGGCGGGCCATGCCGCCGTAGGTGTCGATGATGATCTTGCGCCCGGTCAGGCCCGCGTCGCCCTTGGGTCCACCGATCTCGAAGCGCCCGGTCGGGTTGACCAGCAGCCGGTAGTCGCTGTGGTCGATGTCGAAGTGCTCGAGCACCGCGTCGACGACGTGCTTCTTGATGTCCGGCGCAAGCATCGCATCGAGGTCGATATCGGACGCGTGCTGGGAGGAGACCACCACGGTGTCGACACGCACCGCGCGGTCGCCGTCGTACTCGACGGTCACCTGGGTCTTGCCGTCGGGGCGCAGGTAGGCCATCGTGCCGTCGCGCCGCACCTCGGAGAGCCGCTCGGCCAACCGGTGCGCGATCGTGATCGGCAGCGGCATCAGCTCCGGCGTCTCGTCGCACGCGTAGCCGAACATCAGCCCCTGGTCACCCGCGCCCTGCTTGTCCAGCTCGTCCTGCGAGCCCTCGCTGCGCGACTCGTAGCCGGTGTCGACGCCCTGGGCGATGTCGGCGGACTGGGCGCCGATGGAGATCTGCACCCCGCAGGAGTCGCCGTCGAAGCCCTTCTTGGACGAGTCGTAGCCGATGTGCAGCACCCGCTGGCGCACGATCTCGGGGATGTTGGCCCACGCCTCGGTGGTGACCTCGCCGGACACCACCACCAGCCCGGTGGTCAGCATGGTCTCCACCGCGACCCGGCTCTTGGGGTCCTGCGCCAGCAGGGCGTCCAGCACCGAGTCGCTGATCTGGTCGGCCATCTTGTCGGGATGGCCCTCGGTGACCGACTCCGAGGTGAACAGTCGACGGGACAACGCGGTTCTCCTTCACGGCAGCGGCTGCGTGCGAGTGGACACTACCTCAGAGGCGCCTGACCACCTGGTCCCACACCACGTGGGCGAGACGGGTCTTCGGGCCGGCGGGCACCGGGGTCAGCGTGCCGTCGGCGGCCAGGATGGCGGCCTCGGTGTCGGCGCTGCCGAACACCTTGCCGGCGCTGACGTCGTTGACCACGAGCAGGTCACAGCCCTTGCGGGCCAGCTTGGCACGGGCGTGGGCGAGTACGTCGGTCTCGTCGTCTCCGGTCTCGGCGGCGAAGCCCACGATCACCGGCAGGGCCGCCTGC
Organism: Actinomycetota bacterium; assembly: GCA_030862655.1. The sequence goes on from JALZDI010000117.1 coordinate 2,192, forward strand.
GTCTCCTGTCGCCGGCGCACCAGCGTGGCGAGGATGTCGTCGTTCTGCTCCAGCTCCACCGTCGGCGCGCTGCGGTCGTCGGTCTTCTTGATCTTGTGCTCGGCGCGCCGCACCGGTCGGAAGTCCGCCGGCGCGGCGGCCATCACCACCGCGTCGGCCGAGGCCACGGCGGCCAGCACCGCGTCGCGCATCTGCGTGGTGGACTCGACCGCGACCACCTTGACCCCGGCCGGCTCGGGCAGGTCGACGTTGGCCGACACCAGGGTGACCTCCGCGCCGCGGACGGTGGCCGCGCGGGCGAGGGCGTAGCCCTGCCGGCCCGAGGACCGGTTGCCCAGGAAGCGGACCGGGTCGAGGAACTCGCGGGTGCCGCCGGCGCTGACGACGACATGCCGGCCGGTCAGGTCCTGGGGGGTCGGTCCGCGCAGCAGCAGGTCGACGGCGACCTCGAACAGCTCCTCGGGCTCGGGCAGCCGCCCTCGGCCGCTGTCGGCGCCGGTCAGCCGGCCCACCGCCGGGTCGACGACCACGGCACCGCGGCTGCGCAGGGTGGCGACGTTGGCCTGGGTGGCGGGGTGCTCCCACATCTCGGTGTGCATCGCCGGCGCGTACACCACCGGGCAGCGGGCGGTCAGCAGCGTGTTGGTCAGCAGGTCGTCGGCCAGGCCGTGCGCGGCCCTGGCGAGCAGGTCGGCGGTCGCGGGGGCGACGAGGACCAGGTCGGCGGACTGACCGACGCGCACATGAGGCACCTCGTGCACGTCGTCCCAGACCCGGGTCGTGACCGGATGCCCGGACAGCGCGGCCCAGGTGGGCGCACCGACGAACTCCAGGGCGCTCGCGGTGGGCACCACCCGGACGTCGTGCCCGCTCTCGGTGAGCAGCCGCAGCAGCTCACAGGCCTTGTAGGCCGCGATGCCGCCGCTGACCCCGAGGACGACCTGGGCGGCGCGCCGCGGAGACATGGGAAGGGCTCAGTCCTGCTGCTCGGGCTCGACGTCCTCGATCGTGAGCAGGTCGTCGTTGATCTCGCGCAGCGCGATGGAGAGCGGCTTCTCCTGGACGTGGGTCTCCACCAGCGGTCCGACGTACTCGAGCAGGCCCTCGCCGAGCTGGGAGTAGTAGGCGTTGATCTGACGCGCCCGCTTGGCGGCGTAGAGCACGAGCTGGTACTTGGAGTCGGTCTTGGTGAGCAGCTCGTCGATGGGCGGGTTGGTGATGCCCTCGGCCACAGGCTGGGTGCCGGACACGCGCAATGCCTTTCGGATGGGTGCAAGGGGGGTGCTACGAAGCTTCCACCAAGGCTACCAAGTCCTCACACACCGACCGAACATCGGTGTTGACGAGCGTCACATCGAACTCCGGCTCGTGGGACAGCTCCTCGCGGGCCATCGTCAGCCGGCGCTCCTGCGCCGCCGACGACTCCGTGCCCCGCGCGGTCAGCCGCCGTACCAGCTCCTCCCACGAGGGAGGGGTGAGGAACACCAGCCGGGCGTCCGGCACCGAGGCCCGCACCTGCCGGGCCCCCTGCAGGTCGATCTCGAGCAGCACCGGCGTGCCCTTCGCGAGCCGGTCGAACACGGCGCGCCGCGGCGTGCCGTAGCGGTTGCCGGCGAACTCGGCCCACTCCAGCAGCTCGTCGTCGGCGACCAGCCGGTCGAACTCCGCGTCGTCGACGAAGAAGTAGTGCACCCCGTCGACCTCGCCCGGGCGGGCGGCCCGTGTGGTGGCCGACACCGACACCCAGATGCCGGGGTGGTGGCGGCGCAGCCACTCCACGACCGTGCTCTTGCCGACGCCGGAGGGCCCGGAGAGCACGGTCAGCGCCGCCGCCGGGTCGAGGTCAGCCGCGGGCGTCAAATTCCCGCTCGAGCGCCGCGATCTGGTTGTTGCCGAGCCCGCGCACGCGACGGCTCTCGGAGATCCCGATGCGCTCCATCATCTGCCGGGCGCGCACCTTGCCCAGGCCGGGCATGGACTGCAGCAGGTCGACGACCTTCATCTTGCCCACGACCTCGTTCTTCTTGCCGTCCCGCAGCACGTCGGCCAGCGACGCGCCCGAGTGCTTGAGCCGGTTCTTGACCTCCGCGCGCTCACGACGTGCGGCGGCCGCCTTCTCGAGGGCGGCCTGCCGCTGTTCCGGGGTGAGTGAGGGCAGGGCCACGGGGTCACCTCTGGTCTTCGAAGTCTTGGTCGGGGTCATGGGGGTTACACAGCCGTGTCGGAACCTAGCGAGGTCCGTCGCCGGGGGCAACACGGAGGGCGGGCCCAGCGGGGGGCGGGCCCACCGGGCGCCGCCGTCACCTACTGCGGCTGGCCGAGCTTGATGCCGCACTCGGTCTTGGCGTGCTTCTCGATCGCGTCGCCGGCCCGCTGGAACTTCTGCCCGCCGATCTTCTGCATCTCCTGGCCGAACTTCTCCAGCTTCTGCGGGTCGACGCCCTGCAGCTTCTTGGGGTTGGTGAGGTCGCCGAACTCGAGGCCGAGCTCCGCCAGGCCCGACTCCATCTGGCTGATCGCGTCATCGAGGGTCTGCCACTCCTGGTCCACAGCGGGCGGTGCCTGCTCGGACAGCGTGTGCATCCGGTCGAAGATCTTGTCCAGGTTGGCGCCGGTCATGTCCCCGCTCTCGAGCGCCCCGAACTCCTGCTGGGCGTCCTTGAGCTGGCTGCAGTAGGCCTGGGTGTCGCCGCCACCGGCCTCGGTGGTCGCGTCGCCGCCGCCACTGCAGCCGGCGGCCACGACGAGCATCAGCGCAGCGCCGGTCAGCGCAACGGGACGGAGCATCGGGAAACCTCTTTCTCTGCCTCGGGGTGCACCACAACCATGCCATGCAGGCGCAGCCGCCGGACGCCCGGGACGGCTCGTCGGTGCGTGCTCGCCGTAGCCACGACGGCGCCGGCCGACGCGGCCACCTGCGATGGCGGCCGCTGCGATACTGCGGCGATGGAGAAGCTCACCACCCAGCAAGTCCTCGACGCAGGCCTCGCCGACTGGCGACTGCTCGCCCAGGCCCTGCACGCGCGGTTCCTCACCGGCGACTTCGCCGCCGGCCTCGCGTTCGTCACCGCGGTCTCGGAGGCGGCCGAGCGCGCCGGGCACCACCCCGACGTGACACTGACGTACCCCCACGTGGACGTGAAGCTGGTCAGTCACGACGTCTCCGCGGTCACCCAACGCGACGTCGACCTCGCACGCCGGGTCAGCGAGGTCGCCCGCGAGAGGGGGATCGACGCGCAGCCGAGCGTCGTCACCGAGCTCGAGCTCGCGCTGGACACCGCCGACCTCACCGCCGTCGGACCCTTCTGGGCCGCTCTGCTCACCGGGAGCCGCGACGCGCTCGCAGGCGACGACGTCGTCGACCCGAGCGGGCGGGTGCCGCTGCTCTGGTTCCAGCGGACCGACGCGCACGACGTACCCCGTCAGCGCTTCCACGTCGACCTGTGGGTGCCCCATGATCTCGCCGAGGAGCGCATCGCGGCCGCGGTCCGGGCGGGCGGCCGCGTGGTCGACGACGCCAACGCCCCCGCGTTCGTGGTCCTGGCCGACGCCGAGGGCAACAAGGCCTGCGTGTGCACCTGCCTCGACCGCTGAGGCGTTCGACGCGGGCACCGGTGTCAACGACAGGTTGACGCTCTCGCCTCGTCAACCTATGGTTGACGCCATGGACGCCGCCCCAGAGCCGCTCCGGCTCGTGTCCCTCGAGCGGTTGGTCGCGGCGGTCACCACCGCCCGCCCAGACGTCCTGGACCGGCTCACCGACGCGATGGTCGTCGCCGAGCATCTGGACCGCACCGGTGACGCCCTCATCGGGCACTTCGTGGAGGAGGCCCGCAGCCAGGGGATCTCCTGGTCCGACATCGGGCACAGCATGGGCGTCTCCAAGCAGGCGGCGCAGAAGAGGTTCAGCGCGAAGGGCCACGCCGAGGACCTCGAGCCCCTCGACCCGGGCCAGGGCTTCGCGCGCTTCACCGTCGAGACCCGAAACGCCATCCTGGCCGCCCACGACGCAGCCCGGGCCCGAGGCGAAGCCACC
>JALZDI010000449.1 GCA_030862655.1 Actinomycetota bacterium
GCGCTGACCTACCTCGACCACCTGGCAGTCGAGCGCGGCCTCGCGCACAACACCGTGTCGTCGTATCGACGAGATCTCCGCCGCTACGTGGGCTACCTGCACACCGTGGGCGTGACCGGCCCCGGCGACGTGCAGGAGCAGCACGTCACCGAGTTCCTGATGCGGCTGCGCGAAGGCGACACCGACCACCCGGCACTGGGCGCGGGCAGCGCGGCGCGGACCGTGGTCGCGGTGCGCGGCTTCCATCGGTTCCTGCTGCGCGAGGGCATGGCCGAGGTGGACCCGGCCGCCTCGGTGCGGCCGCCGACGCCGGCCAAACGGCTGCCCAAGGCGCTGCCGCTGGACGAGGTCGAGCGGCTGATCGACGCCGCCGGGGGACCCGGCACCGCCCTGGCGCTGCGCGACCGGGCCCTGCTCGAGCTGCTGTACGGCACCGGGGCGCGCATCTCCGAGGCGGTGGGCCTCGACGTCGACGACGTCGACCTGGAGTCCGGCGCGGTCCGGCTCACCGGCAAGGGCAGCAAGGAGCGCGCGGTGCCGGTCGGGTCCTACGCGTGCGCCGCGCTGTCGGCGTACCTGGTGCGCGCGCGCCCGCGGCTGGCCGGCGGCGGGCGGGGGACGCCGGCGATGTACCTCAACGCCCGCGGCGGCCGGCTCTCGCGGCAGAGCGCCTGGTCGGTGCTGCGGTCGGCGGCGCAGCGTGCCGGGGTGCGCGGCGACGTGTCCCCGCACACGTTGCGGCACTCGTTCGCCACCCACCTGCTCGACGGCGGCGCCGACGTGCGCGTGGTGCAGGAGCTGCTGGGACACGCGTCGGTCACCACCACCCAGGTCTACACGCTGGTCACCGTCGACCGGCTGCGCGAGGTGTACGCCGCCGCCCACCCCCGCGCGCTCGGGTAGCCGCCCGAGCGACTCTCGAGTCGACAAATCGCCGCGCCACGGCGGTTCCTCCCCAGGTTTTTCCCCATGTCGTGCCAGGGTTGTGCACACGAGCGCGACCATGTGCACACCCGCTGGGGCGCCTTGCTGGGCCTTCTGCGATGCGCCTAGAGTCGCGCGCGGATCGGCGATAGGCAGATGTGTCCACGGAGAGGCAAGGCGGGTCGTGAACGAGTCGACAGGATTCCCCGCAGGCGGTTACTCCGGTGGCGGCGCAGCCGCGTCGTCGATGCCCCCACGGCCGGTGATCCCCGCGCCGCGCGACGACCATCGCAGGGACCCCGCGCCCCGGGCGGCGCCTGCCGAGGCGGTCCGGGGGGTCGCCGAGGCTGCGGCACCCGCCACCGAGCAGCCCGCCGAGCCCGAGCCGCGCGCCCCGGAGCCGCCGCCCGAGCTCGGCCCCACCGGCCGGCCGCTGCCGCACCTGCCCGACCCGCCGCCGCGCACCGAGCACGGGCCGGCCCGCGTCATCGCGATGTGCAACCAGAAGGGCGGCGTGGGCAAGACGACCACGACGATCAACCTCGGCGCCTCCCTGGCCGAGTACGGCCGCAAGGTGCTGCTCGTCGACTTCGACCCACAGGGTTCGCTGTCGGTGGGCCTGGGTTTCAACCCGCACGAGCTCGAGCTGACGATCTACGACCTGCTGATGTCCACCGACGTCGACGTGCACGAGGTGGTGCACCCCAGCGGGATCGACGGGCTCGACCTGCTGCCGTCCAACATCGACCTGTCCGCGGCCGAGGTTCAGCTGGTCGGCGAGGTCGCGCGCGAGCAGACGCTGGCCCGCGTGCTGGCCCCGGTGATGAAGGACTACGACGTCATCCTGATCGACTGCCAGCCGTCGCTGGGGCTGTTGACGATCAACGCGCTGACCGCCGCGCACGGCGTCATCGTGCCGCTGGAGTGCGAGTACTTCGCGCTGCGCGGCGTCGCGCTGCTCAAGCACACCATCGACAAGGTCACCGAGCGGCTCAACCCCTCGCTGCAGGTGGACGGCCTGCTCGGCACCATGTTCGACAGCCGCACACTGCACAGCCGCGAGGTGATGCAGCGGCTGGTCGACGCGTGGGGCGAGACCGTTTTCCACACCGTGATCCGTCGGACGGTCAAGTTCTCCGACTCCACGGTGGCCGGCGAGCCGATCACCTCCTACGCCACCGCGTCCGCCGGTGCCGACTCCTACCGCCAGCTCGCCCGAGAGGTCCTCGTCCGGTGCCCCGACGAGTGAGCCTGCCCGGCGCCGACGAGCTGTTCCGGCGCACGGCGGAGTCCCAGCGCGCCGAGCGCGGCGACCCAGCAGTGGAC
>JALZDI010000450.1 GCA_030862655.1 Actinomycetota bacterium
TAACTGGACCAGAACCAGTCGGGCTGCCAATTACCCCATACCCCATGGAGTCTGCGGCTCCTCGCGGAGCCGCCGGTCGAGGATACCCGAGCCCTCGGCGAGCGCAAAAACACCCCTGTCGCGACGAACACCGGGACGGCCCGTGGCGAGGAACCTCATCCTGGACTGTGACACCGGTGTGGACGACGCGGTCGCGATCATGCTCGCCGCGCTGCATCCGCGGCTGCGACTGCTCGGCGTGACGACCGTTTGGGGCAACGCCGAGGTCGCGGTCACCACCGACAACACCCTGCGTGTGCTCGACCACATCGGCCGCGCCGACGTGCCCGTGTTCTCCGGCCTGGACCGGCCGCTCCTACCCCGCGACGACACGCCGCCGGGACGCCCGCACCATGTCGGCTCGCCATACCTCCCGCTGCCCGCCGCGGCCGGCACGGCCTTCGAGCAGCCCGCGGTCGAGTGGCTGGTCGAGACCCTCCGGGCCGCCACCGAGCAGGTGACCCTCGTCGCCACCGCCCCGCTGACCAACGTCGCGACCGCGGTGCGCCTCGAGCCGCGCCTGGTCGAGGCGGTGGCCGAGGTCGTGGTCATGGGCGGGAGCCACGCCGTCGGCAACGTGACCGCCAGCGCGGAGCGCAACGTCTGGAGCGACCCGGCGGCCGCGGCCGTGGTGCTCTCGGCGGGTTTCGAGCGGCTGGTCCTGGTGCCGCTCGACGCGACCCACGACGCCGCCCTCACCGAGGTGCACTGCCGCATCCTGGGCGACCTCGGTACGCCGGCCGGCGCCGCCGCCTCCATGTTCGTCGCCGACCGCATCCGCGCCTACGGCCACGACCCGGCGCTCCATCAGCAGCACGCCGCGCCGGTGCACGACGCGCTCACCGTCGCCTACCTCGTCGCTCCCGAGGTGCTCACCCTGCGCCACGTGCACGTCGCGGTGGAGACGACAGACCGGCCGACCTACGGGCGCACGGTGATGGACCTCGACCACAGCACCGGCAGCCCGCCCAACGCGCACGTCGCCCTGAGCGCCGACCCGGCTCTGTTCTTCGAGGTGCTGCGGAGCGCCTTCGCGGTGGGCGGTGCCTCAGGCGGTGCCTGAGGCGGTCGGGCCGGCGGCAGACCCGGCCGGATGCGCATCGGCGGTGGGGGGTCCGGCGGTCAGCGCGGTCGCGCCGCCACGACGGAACATCCAGGCCACCAGCAGTGCGTAGACGACGAACTGGCCGAGGTCGAAGACCACCAGCGACCAGCTGGCCTCGGTGCTGCCCAGCGCCTGCGGCAGCGCGCCGGTGGCGGCGGCCAGCCCGAGCACCACCACGTTGTTGACGATGTGCATGGCGATCCCGGCCTCCAGGCCGCCGGTGAACATCACCAGCCCGCCGGCGACGAGCCCGAAGGCGAACCGGTCGACGAACAGCGGCAGGTTCTGCGCGCCGTGCGCGACCGCGAACAGCAGTGAGGTGCAGACCAGCGCGAACCACCGGGCGCGGACCAGTGCCCCAAAGCCCTGCAGCAGGTAGCCGCGGAAGAAGTACTCCTCCCCCGCCGACTGCAGCGGCGAGGTCAGCGCGATGATGACGAGGTAGGCCGCCGTGGTGCCCGCGCTCTGCGCAGCCGACCCGGCGTCGCCGGTGGGCAGCTCCTCGGGCAGCAGCACGCCCGCCACCGCCACGCTGAGCAGCGTGGCCAGGACCGCGACGCCGAAGCAGCGGCCCAGCAGCCCCCACCGCAGCCCGGGTCGGACCGAGCCGAGCCAGCGTGGCCGCAGGTTGTGCAGCACCCGCACCGCCAGCCACGTGATCGGGATCAGCGCCGCCAGTGAGAGGTTGACCACCAGCAGGGTGGCCGGCGTCAGCTCGCCGCGCAGCTGCAGCCCCTCGACCAGCTCGCCGGCCGAGCCGATGCCCAGCACCTCGACGCCGACGCTCACCACCAGCAGCGCCAGCAGCGGCCCCACCAGCAGCCCGAGGAGCACGGTGCCCAGCACGCCCACCAGCACGCGCCACCACCGGTAGGTCCAGGTGCACAGGATGCGGTGGTAGGGCTCGGGCTGCGCGTGCGGGTACGGCGGCAGCTCGCGGCGCGGCGATGGCGGTGCGCCGTAGGGAGGGACCGGCGCGGCGTAGGGCGGTGCGCCGGGGGGAGGACCCGGCCAGCCGTACGGGGGCTGGCCGTACGGGGGCGGCCCGTACGGGGGCGGCCCGTACGGGGGCGGCCCGTACGGGGGCGGCCCGTACGGGGG
>JALZDI010000451.1 GCA_030862655.1 Actinomycetota bacterium
GATCAGCACCGGCCGCACCCCGGCCGCTGCACACCGCCGCTCCAGCTCGGCGACGGTGCCGGCCGGCAGCCGGCTGTCGCGCGGCGCGTCCACGCCCCACGGGCCGGGCACCTCCAGCAGCAGGAAGGCGCGCACGGTGGACGCGGTCCCGACGAGGGGCTCGGCCAGCGCCTGGCTGTTGGCCGAGCACCGGAACTCCTGGTTCACTCCGCGACCTCGAGCAGACCCTCGACCACGAGCCGCCGGGTGAGCACGCGGCGGCTCTCCTGGTCCAGCCACGGAGCCAGGTCGGCGGGACGGAGCTCGTCCTGCGCGCGGACGTGCTCGAGCGCGTCGGCGAGGTACGCCGGCACACGCAGCTCGCGGTCGCCGAGCAGCACCCGCAGCCGGGCGCCGGCCGGCACCAGCACGCACGGAGTGTGCCGCCGCCGGCGCAGCAGGGTCTCGTCGTGGAGCGCACCGACCCGCAGCCGGTCACGCAGACCGCCGCGTACGGTGGTGGGCCGGCTGGTGAAGAAGCGCTCCACCTCTGCGGCGACCACCGCGTCGGCATCGGTGTCGGCGAGCCGGTCGGCGAGGTCGCGCAACCGGGAGGACAGCTCAGCGGCGAACGCCCGGCTGTCGGTGAGATGGCCGGCCGGCACGGCCGCGTCGTGCTCGGGATCGGCCAGCGTCGCCTGCACGGCACGGGTGAGCACCTGACGCCACGTGACCTGGTTGATCCCGATGGTGACGTGCAGCGACGCGCAGTCCTGGGTGCGGGCGGCGTGGGGTGTCCCGGTCGGCAGGTACATGGAGGTGCCGGGCTCCATCAGCACCGTGCGCGGACCGCTCGCGTCGTGGACCTCCCACTGCTTGCGCCCGTGGGTCTGGAACACGAACACGTCGTGGGTGTCGGAGTGCAGGGCGAAACCCTGAGAGCCGGGCGGGGTGAGGTAGGCGTTGGCCTGGCACGGGTGCCCGAGCGCCATCTCCAGGCCGCGCACCAGGCCGGTCAGCGGCGGCCAGTAGCGGTGCAGGCCCTGCAGGACCACCGTCGCGCCGTGGTCGAACAGGTCGAGAACCTTGCGGGCGTCCACGAGCCCGGTCATCGCGACACCGGCCAGCGTCGCGGCCCGGGTGAACCGGCTCGAAGGGAGGACGGCCCCGTCCTGCGCCAGCCGCAGGGCGGGCGTGCGCAGCTCAGTGCTGGTCAGCAGGTGGTCGACATCGTCGAGGGACAGCAGCCGGACGAGGTCGTCGGGACTGGCGTGGTGGACGTGGATTTGCGATGCCCAGACCTTGTCGAGGAAGGTCTGGGCATCACCGCTGAGCAGGTCGAGCGCCTCCAAGGTCAGGCGTCGGTCCCGTCCGCGTCGGTTCCGTCGGCGTCGGTGGTGTCGCCGTCGGTGCCATCGGTGCCGTCCGCGTCGGTGCCGTCGGCGTCGGAGGCGTCGGTGCTGTCGCCGTCGGTGCCGTCCGCGTCCTGGGTGTCGCGCTCGGCGATGTCGGTGGCGTCGGCGTCCGCACCCGGCTGACCGGATCCGGCCTGTCCGGGGATCGTCTCCATGGCCTCGTCGCGCAGCGGGTCGCCGGGGGAGCTCGTCGTCATGGTGTCCTCCTTCGTCGTTGTCACCGATGCCGCACACCCGCCGTACCCGCGCAGGCGCGATCCAACACCGCGGACGGCGCCGGCGCGGCACCGACGAATTGGGTGTTCCGGCCGCGTAGCCCGGCGGCGCACTCTACGCTCATCCTAGGAGGCCCATACCGATGCGACCGTCGTCGGCGATACGCGAAGGAGCGTCGAGGCAGTGCTAGTGCTGGTCATGGCGCTGCTGTTCGCGCTCTTGTTCGGGCATGCCCTCGTCGCCTACACCCACCGCCGCGACCCCATGGCGGGCGAGGTCTCACTGCTGTTCGGCGCCGTCACCGGCATCTTCGTCACCGCCGTGACCCGGCAGCTGCTCGGAGGCGAGCCACCCGCGTGGCTGTCGGCCGTGTCGAGCATTCTCGTGCTGGTGCTGCCGGTTCTGACGCTGCGGCTGGTCTCGCGGTTCCGTTCGCTTCCGCCCTGGCTGCTTCCCTCCGCCGTGCTGCTGTACCTCGCCGTCACGATCCCGGTCGTCGTCTACGGGAGCGACGTGCCCGGGTGGCTGGCGGCCATCGCGGTCGCCGTCTTCGTCGTCACCGAGACGGTGGCGGCCGGCTACTTCGTGGTCGAGGGCCGCGAGCGGGCCGGCGCGGCGAAGCTTCGCCTGTACGT
>JALZDI010000452.1 GCA_030862655.1 Actinomycetota bacterium
GCCTACGTCTGCACCGACCCCGGCGTCCCGGTGTTCGGCACCAAGGGCGCCTCGGTCCACGTGCAGGCGGTGCTGCGCGAGCTCGTGCGACGCGGCGACGAGGTGCACCTGCTCACGGTCCGCGCGGGTGGCCCGCCGCCGCGCGACCTCGGAGCCGTCCGGGTGCACCCCCTTCCGGTCGGGCCGGCTGGTCCGGTCGGGGACCCGGCCGGCCGCGAGACCCGCGCCCTGGCCGCCGACGTCCGGGTCGGCGCCGTCCTCACCGGCCTGCACCGGCAGCGTCCGCTGGGTCTGGTCTACGAGCGCTACGGGCTGTGGGGGCGCACCGCCATGACCTGGGCCGCCGAGCACGCCGTTCCCAGCCTGCTGGAGGTCAACGCGCCGCTCGTGCGCGAGCAGGCGGTCCACCGGGTCTTGGTGCACCGCGCCGAGGCCGAGCAGGTCGCGGCGCAGGCGCTGGCGGCGGCGGGCGCCGTGGTGTGCGTCAGCGACCCGGTCGCGGCCTGGGCGCGGGTCACCATGGGCCGCGCCGGCGGGCACACGTCGCGGGTACACACGGTGCCCAACGGCGTCGACACCACGCGCATCCGGCCGTCGACGCGGCCACCCGCCCCGGCCGCCGGTGCGCCGTTCACGGTCGGGTTCGTCGGCACGCTCAAGCCCTGGCACGGCGTGGACCTCCTCGTCGACGCCGTCGCGGCGCTGGCCGCCACGGACCCGACGTACCGGCTGCTCGTCGTCGGCGACGGCCCGCTGGCGCCGGCCCTGCACGACCGGGTGCGGCGGGACGGGCTTGCCGGGCACACGCACCTGACCGGGCCCGTCGCACCCGACGAGGTGCCCGCGCTGCTGCATCGGATGGACGTCGCCGTCGCGCCGTACCCCGCGCTGGACGACTTCTACTTCAGCCCGCTGAAGGTCTACGAGTACCTCGCTGCCGGCCTGCCCGTGGTGGCCGGCGCCGTCGGCGACCTGCCGGCGGTCCTCGGCCACGGAGCGTGCGGCACGCTGGTCGCACCCGGCGACCCGGTGGCGCTGGCCGGCGCGGTGGCGGAACTGCGCGCCGACCCCGCCCTCCGCACCGCACTCGGCCGGGCAGCCCGGCGCCGCGCGGTACGGCGCCACGACTGGTCTCGGGTCGTCGCCACCTCGCTGTCCCTCGCCCGCGTGGGCCGGTCGCGAGAGGTCGGCCATGCTGTCGTCGGCTGACGAGTCGCTGACCGTGCACGACCCGGCCCTGCCGGGCCTCGGGCTGCTGCTGGACGACGCGGCGCTCGCGGCCTGGCTCGGTCGCCGGCTCGGCACCGACCTCGACGTGAGCCCGCGCTACCTGCGCTACAAGCACGCGACCAGCTGCGTGCTCGCCGCCGAGGTCCGGTCCGGGTCCGGCCGGTGGCCCTGCCTGTTCACGGCACACGCCCCCGATGACAGCACCAAGCTGGCCAAGACCGTCGACCGCGCACCGCCGGGATCCGTGCTGGGGGTGGATTTCGGACGGGGGCTGCTGGCCACCACGCCGGCGGCGGACCGCGACCTGCCCGCGCTGGCGCTGCTCGAGGAACCCGATGCGCGGCGGCGGCTGCTGCGCGGGCTCGTGGGTGACCAGCACGGGCTGCGCCGCGCGTCCGTGGAGACGCTGCGCTACAAGCCGCAGCGTCGGTGGGTCGGGCTGGTGACGTTCCCCCGCGGGATGCGTGTGGTGCTGCGGGTCTACCCCCCGGCCACGCTGCCCGGCGTCGCCGCGGCGCTCACCGCCTGGAGCGGCGGGCCGCCGGCCCACCCCCGGGTGCTGGGCAGCAGCACCGAGCGTGGCGTCGCGGCGCTGGAGTGGGTCGCCGGCACCATCCTGACGTGCGGCGAGGAGGCCGACTTCGCCGCGGCTGGTGCCCTGCTGGGCCGCCTGCACACGCGGGACGACGTCGTGCTCGCGGAGCGCGTGCGCTGGTCGGAGACCGGAGCGGTGCACGCCGCCGCCGACCACCTGGGGGTGCTCCTGCCCGACCAGGCCGACGAGGTGTCGGACCTCGCGCAGGTCGTCGACGCCCGCCTGCGGGCGCTGTCGCGGTGCCGCCGGCCCGTGCACGGGGACTTCTCCGCCGACCAGGTGGTCGTCGGAGCGGACGGGCAGACGACGCTGATCGACCTCGACGCATCCCGACCGGGCGACCCCGCCGAGGACCTGGCCTGCGCGGCAGCCGCCCTCGGCCGCGACGTGGTGCTCGGCCGCCTCTCCCCCGCGAC
>JALZDI010000453.1 GCA_030862655.1 Actinomycetota bacterium
CGACGCCGTGCTGCACCGCTGGCCCGCCCGCGAGCTCGCGCACTCGATCCTCAGCGCCATAGGGGCCGGCCACCTGCGGCACCTCGAGCCGATCGTGCGCGACCAGCTGGGCGTCGACGAGCCGGCGCTGTGGGCGCTGGTGCGCGAGGAGGTGGAGCGCTACCACGCGCGCTTCCCCGAGCTCGGGGCCCGGTTCACCGAGTTCGACCTGCTCGGCCCGACGGCCGAGCGCGTGTGCCTGAACCGCGAACAGCTCACCGGTGGCGGCTTCCACGACCGGGCCGAGCGGGACGAGGGCTTCGACGAGCTGCACGGCGACGCGCCGAACCCGCTGGCCGCCGCGACCTGGGAGGGATCGGCATGACCGGCGCGCGACCGCCGTTCCCGCTGCCCCTCGACGAGCTGCCCGCGCACGCCGACGAGGTGGTGCTCGCGCTGCCCGACCTCGACGGCCGGCTGCAGGCCACCCGGCTGGACACCACGTTCTTCCTCGAGGAGGTGGTGCCGGGCGGCTACGGGGCATGCAGCTACCTGCTGGCCTGCGACGTCGAGATGGACACCGGCACGGGCTACGCCTGGTCCCCGGAGCAGGAGGGGTTCGGCGACCTGCGCCTGCGCCCCGACCTCACGACGCTGCGCTGCCTGCCATGGGACCCGCGCACGGCCCTGGTGCTGGCCGACGCGGAGTGGCCCGGCGGCGGCCCCGTCGCGGCCGCGCCACGGACCGTGCTGCGGGCCCAGCTGGACCGGCTTGCCGCGATGGGGATGACCGCGTGGTGCGCCACCGAGCTGGAGTTCCTGGCCTTCGACACCACGTACCAACAGGCCTGGGAGTCGTCGTACCACGGCCTGCCGGCCGGCAGCCGGTTCAACGTGGACTACGCCCTGGTCGGCACCGAGGGGCTGGAGCCCCTGGGGCGGCGCATCCGGCAGCAGATGGCGACCGCGGGGATGCGCCTGGAGTCCGCCCGCGCCGAGTGCCACCCGGGGCAGTACGAGATCGTCTTCCGGTACGCCGAGGCGATGGCGACCTGCGACCAGCACGTGGTCTACAAGACGGGCGCCAAGCAGATCGCGGCGCAGCTGGGGCAGGCGCTGACGTTCATGGCCAAGTACGACGAGGGCGAGGGCAACTCCTGCCACGTGCACCTGTCGCTGCGCGACCGCGACCGCGGCACGCCGGTGCTGGCGGGCTCACCGTCCATGCTGCGTCACTTCGTGGCCGGGCAGACCACCTACCTGCCCGAGCTGATGCTGCTGTTCGCACCGCACGTCAACTCCTACAAGCGGCTGCAGCCGGGCGCGTTCGCGCCCAGCGCGGCGAGCTGGGGCGAGGACGACCGGCTGTGTGCGGTGCGCACGCTGGGCTCCGGGCCGGCGCGGCGGATCGAGCACCGGGTCGCCGGCGGGGACGCCAACCCCTACCTCGTGGTCGCGGCCATCCTCGCGGCGGGTATGCAGGGCATCGAGGAGCGGCTGGACCCGGGGCCGGCTCGGGTCGACGGCGGCGACACGCCGGCCCTGCCGCGGTCGCTGGACGAGGCGGTCGACGCGTTCGCCGCCAGCGGCCTGGCGGCCAAGGCGTTCGGCATCGACGTGGTCGACCACCTGCTCGCCGCTGCCCGGGCCGAGCTGGCGGCGTTCCGGCGCAGCGTGACCGACTGGGAGCGCCGGCGGGGCTTCGAGCGGCTCTGACGGCAACCCGGCCCGCCCGACGTGAGCATCCTTGACCGCGATGCGGGCGGGGTTAGACTCCGAAGCACAAGGGATCACCCGCGGATGCGGCCCGCCTGCACACCGACGACACACCCGAACCGCCGTCACCTGAGACCCGACGGCAGAGACATCTGAACACCGATTCACCCTGCGGCGCCTGGTCGACCAGCCGCCGTGGTGGGCGCGTCCCCGGTACTCGGAGGAGCCGCGCGCCGCGAGGCGCCCGGCGGACGAAAGGGAACCGCCATGGATGTCTCAGCACTCCTCCTGGTCGGCGCCGGTGCCCTCGTGCTGGCGGTCGTGGGCCTGCTCCTCGTCGTCATGACACTGGCGCGGCGTGGCGCGGACATGCGCGCCGACATCGAGCAGCGGGAGTGCCGCATCACCGAGCGTGAGTCCCGGCTGGACGCGCAGGCCCGGGAGATCCGGGAACGGGCCGCCGAGCTCGGCGACCTCGAGGAGCAGCGGCGCACCACGCTGGAGCGGCTGGCCGGGCTGACCGCCGAGCAGGCCCGGGCCGAGCT
>JALZDI010000118.1 GCA_030862655.1 Actinomycetota bacterium
TCGAGGTGTCCACGTCGACGACGGGCAGGGGCTTGGGCATGTCTCCAGTCTGCCACGAGATCGATGTACGTCAATCATTGACGTACACCGATCTCCGTGGCACCCTCGAAATCGAAGAACTTCTATGAGCCCCGAGAGGTGGAGCCATGGAACCGCTGACCGACTACTACGTCTACCGGGCGTCCGCCGACCGGCTCGCCGAGCTGCGGCGGGAGGCCGACGCCTTCCGGCTGACCAAGGTGCTCGCCGAGCAGCACCGGTCGCTGTTCCCCGGGGCACGCCGGTTCGCGGCCGGGCTGGCCGGCCTGGCCCAGCGGCCCCACCCCGCGCGCGGTGTCACGCCCCAGCCCTGCGGCTGCTGACGGGCCGGGCGAGGTCCCGCGCCGGCGTCCTCAGCCGAGACGGTGGTACCGCCCGCGGCGGTGCGCCATCGGGTAGGCCTCCTCGTCGCCGAGCTCGACGTGCTCGAGGACCGCCTCGACCAGCACCGCCCAGCCGACCTCGCGCGGGTCGTCGTCGACCAGCCGCACGCCGGCCCAGGTGGCGGCGCCGGCCAGCACCGGGCCCCAGTCGCTCTCGGTCCACGACGCCAGCTTGAACGGGCCGCCGGGAGCCGGGGCCACACCGGCGAAGGCGTCGGCCAGCGCACGGTCGTCGTAGGACAGCAGGCTGACCGCGGCGGCTCGCGACGCGACCAGCACGTCGTACAGGTCGGAGTCGGGGTCGAGCAGGGCCAGCACCCGGCCGGGCTCGCCGTCGGCCACCATCATCGACGAGACCGTGAGACCGGCCGGGCGACCCGCGCGGGCCGACGTCCAGACGGTAACGCCGGTGGTCAGCCGGCCGCGCAGCCGCCGGACGGGGCTGCGCTCGGACTCCGGCGGCAGGAACGGGTGCTCGTGGTGGATGCTCACGCGCCGATCATGCCCGCCCGCACCGAACCGGGAAAAACGAAAGCAGCGCGCAGCCGTCACCGGCCGAGCACTGCCCCCAGTCCTGTGGCCTCCGTCGAGGCCTCACGTCTAGTCGCCCTGACGCTGCTCCGGCACCATCCCGGTCAGCAGGGCTCGCACCTCCGACTCGCGGTAGCGGCGGTGGCCGCCGAGGGTGCGGATCGAGCTGAGCTTGCCAGCCTTGGCCCACCGGGTGACGGTCTTGGGGTCGACGCGGAACATCGCCGCGACCTCTGCTGGAGTCAGCAGGGCCTCCGACTCCGACGCATGGGTATTCATCAGCGTCCTCCTTCAGGGCGCATGCAGGGCTGCGACGGAGCGCCCCGGACCACTCGCGCGCACTGTCTCCATGATTGCACCGGCCCATGGGCTTTGCGAGGCGATGTCTGCTTTTGCACAGACCCCGGATGCAAAATCTGCACCGAGAAAGTTCGATATTTAACGGTATTAGTTTGCGTGCTCGCTCATGCGTACTCTGCGCCACCGCTCGATCACCCGTTCGTACCCCGCGGTCGCGTCGGCGAGGTCTCCGCGTGACAGCGCGGTGACCGCATCTGACACGTCGGTGCACGACCGGTCCTCGTCGAGCTGGTCGCCCAGCAGCAGCGCGACGCCGGCGTAGTCGAGCTCGACCCACGAGTGCGGGTGGAACGACTCCAGCCAGGACCCCAGCTCGGTGAGCACCTCGACGATCGGCTCGTCGGCGAACGCCCGCCGTACGAGCGAGAAGGCGTGGCCCATCCGGCGCCGGGCCTGCACGATCGGCGAGCGGTAGCGCACGCTCACCCGGTCGTCGATCCGGTAGGTCTCCTGCTGGCCGGGGTCGACCAGCAGGAACCACGCCGGCGGCACCTGCCAGCTCTGCTGACGGATGTGCGGCACGGCCTCGGGGTTCTTGCTGCGCCAGTTCATGAAGTCGGGGCTGACGTGCTCGAGGCTGCCCGGCGAGAGCAGCCGCAGCTGCTGGTCACCGATCTCGTCGATCAGCTCGGCCAGCGCAAGCCACGACCGCAGCCGGATGTCGTGCGGGCAGACCAGCACGTCGTCGTCGACCCGCAGCACGTAGGCGTGGTCCTCACCCGGGCCGCCGACGCCGCTGGGCTGCAGCACGGCGGTCAGCGACTGCTGCTGCTCGTCGCGCAGGGTGGTGACGGTGTCGGTGGCGGCCGACTCCGCGTGGGCGTACGACGCCCATCGGGCGGCCTCGGACTCCTCGAAGGCGCCGAGCGGCTCGTAGACACGCAGGTAGGCCACGTAGGGAACCACGCCCCGAGACTAACCGCTGGCGATCTATGGTGGGTGTCACACCGTCCTGCACCACCTCGCGGGACGACAGCCCGCCGCCCCACCCACCCGCGGCGTGAGAACAGAAGGGGTCACCACCGTGACCGCACCAGGCAACGGCGCCGGCACCTCGACGGCCACCGGCGTGTTCGGCAGGCACTCCGGACACGAGCAGGTCGTGTACTGCTCCGACGACGCGACGGGTCTGCGGGCCATCATCGCGATCTACTCCACCGCTCTGGGTCCCGCGCTCGGCGGGACCCGCTTCTACCCCTACGCCCGCGAGGACGACGCGCTCGAGGACGTGCTGAACCTGTCGCGGGGCATGGCCTACAAGGCGTCGCTGGCCGGGCTCGACCTCGGCGGCGGCAAGGCGGTGATCATCGGCGATCCCGACACGCTGAAGTCCGAGGCGCTGCTGCGCGCCTACGGCCGGTTCGTGCAGTCGCTGGGCGGGCGCTACTACACCGCGTGCGACGTGGGCACCTTCTCGGCCGACATGGACCTGGTCGCGCGCGAGTGCGCCTTCGTCACCGGGCGCACCGTGGAGCACGGCGGCGCCGGCGACTCCTCGGTGCTGACCGCGTTCGGCGTCTTCCAGGGGATGCGCGCGGCCGCCGAGGTCGCCTGGGGCTCACCCCGGCTGACCGGCCGCCGGGTCGGGGTCGCCGGCGTCGGCAAGGTCGGTCACCACCTGGTCGAGCATCTGGTCGCCGACGGCGCCGAGGTCGTGGTCACCGACGTCAGCGAGCCTGCGCTGGCCCGGGTGACCCAGGCGCACCCGTCGGTGGCGGTCGTGGACGACGCCGAGACCCTGGTGCGCGCCGACATCGACGTCTACGCGCCGTGCGCGCTGGGCGGGGCGATCTCCGACGATGTGGTCGACGTGCTCACCGCGAAGGTGATCTGCGGCGCGGCCAACAACCAGCTCGCGCACGAGGGCATCGAGAAGATGCTCGACGCCCGCGGCATCCTCTACGCTCCCGACTACTGCGTGAACGCCGGCGGGCTGATCCAGGTGGCCGACGAGCTCGAGGGGTTCTCGTTCGAGCGCGCGAAGGCACGGGCGAGCAAGATCTTCGATGCCACCCGCCGGGTGTTCGAGATGGCCGCCGGTGAGGGCGTGCCGGCGGCGGTGGCCGCGGACCGGCTCGCCGAGCGGCGGATGAACGAGGTCGGCCGGCTGCGCGGGATGTGGCTGCCGCGCTCCTAGCCTGCTAGGCCCGGTGGAGGGTCAGGGGCGCTGCGAGGGGTCCGCGTCGTCGTCCGGGTCGGCGTAGGTGTCGCCGTCCGCATCGTCGGTGTCGCTGTCCTGAGTGCCGCTGTCCGCGGCGGCCTGCTCGCGCATCTCGCGCTGCAGCCGCTCGAAGTCGGTCTCGTAGGTGCGGTACTTCAGATCGCGAGCGACCTTGGTCTGCTTTGCCTTGGCACGGCCGCGCCCCATGGGTCGACCCCCTCGCACGAATGGGCCGAGGCCTGCTCCCAGCGGGAGGGCCCGGACTGAATGGCATGTTCTCTCGTGGCCACAACGCTACCTTGCGCGTCCCCATTCCCGCACACCGACCCGATGACAGGCGCGTCACAGCCGCCTGCGCGACGAGACTGGGGCAGGTGCACGCCGGGCAGGTCAGGCGTATTCGCCGGACAGGGCGACGTCGCCCTCGCCGGCGGTCACCTCCCCGCACACCCAGGCGGGTACGTCGGACTCGCCGAGCAGGGCCACCGCCCGGTCGGCGTCGGCGGGGTCGACGACGGCCACCATGCCGACCCCCATGTTCAGGGTCGCCTCCAGCTCGGCCCGCTCGACGCCGCCCACCGCGGCGACCAGGTCGAAGACCGGCTGCGGGCTCCAGGTGGCCCGGTCGACGTGGGCCGAGACGCCGTCTGGCAGCACCCGGGCGAGGTTGGCGGCCAGCCCGCCGCCGGTCACGTGCGCCATCGCGTGCACGCGGGTCTGCCGGGCCAGCCCCAGGCACGCCCTGGCGTAGACGCGGGTCGGCTCCAGCAGCTCGTCGCCGAGGGTCCGGCCGAGCTCGGGGACGTCGCGGTCCAGCGGCCAGCCGGCCTTGCGCAGCAGCACGTGCCGCACCAGGGAGTAGCCGTTGCTGTGCAGGCCGCTGGAGGCCATCGCCACCAGCAGGTCGCCCGGTCGCACCCGGCCCGGGCCGAGCAGGTGCTCGGCCTCGACGACGCCGGTGGTGGAGCCGGCGAGGTCGTACTCGTCGGGCTCGAGCAGCCCGGGGTGCTCGGCGGTCTCGCCGCCCAGCAGGGCACAGCCGGCCGCCACGCAGGCCTCGGCGACGCCCTTGACGATCGCGGCGATCCGCTCCGGCACCACCCTCCCGGTCGCGATGTAGTCGGTCAGGAACAGCGGCTCCGCGCCGCACACCACCAGGTCGTCGACCAGCATGCCCACCAGGTCGAAGCCGATGGTGTCGTGCCGGTCCATCGCCTGCGCCACCGCGACCTTGGTGCCGACGCCGTCGGCGGAGGTGGCCAGCAGCGGGCGCTGGTAGGACCGGAGCGCGCTCGCGTCGAACAGCCCGGCGAAGCCGCCGATGCCCCCGAGCTGCTCGGGACGGCGGGCCTTGTCGACCCACCCCCGCATCAGCTCGACGGCCTTGTCGCCGGCCTCGAGGGAGACGCCTGCGTTGGAGTAGGTGCTCACGGATCTCCTGCGGCTAGGGCCGGGTCAGGGCGTCGGCGGCTCCGGCGCCGCCGGTGAGCGCGGCGAGGCCGTGGTGGCCGTTGGGGCTCTCCGGCCCCGCGGGGTCCTCGGCGGGCGGCTGGTCGTCGATCTCCAGCAGGTGCTTGCCGAGCAGCTCGGGCTGGGGCAGCTCGACCGGGTAGACGCCGTCGAAGCAGGCGCGGCAGAGCCGGTCCTCGGGGACCTCGGTGGCCGCGACCAGCTCCGCCTGGGAGATGTAGCCGAGCGAGTCGGCGCCGATCGAGCGGCAGATCTCCTCGGTCGACAGGCCGTTGGCGACCAGCTCGGCCCGGGTGGCGAAGTCGATGCCGTAGAAGCAGGGCCACTTGATCGGCGGGCTGGCGATGCGCACGTGCACCTCGCGGGCGCCCGCCTCACGCAGCATCCGCACCAGCGCGCGCTGGGTGTTGCCGCGCACGATCGAGTCGTCGACCACCACCAGCCGGCGGCCCTCGATCACGTCGCGCAGCGGGTTGAGCTTGAGCCGGATCCCGAGCTGGCGGATCGTCTGGCTGGGCTGGATGAACGTGCGGCCGACGTAGGAGTTCTTCACCAGGCCCTGGCCGTAGGGGATCCCGCTGGCCTCGGCGAAGCCGATCGCGGCCGGGGTGCCGGACTCGGGCACGGGGATCACCAGGTCGGCCTCGGCGGGGACCTCCTTGGCCAGCCGGCGCCCGATCTCCACCCGGACCGAGTGCACCCGCTGGCCGCTGATGCGGGTGTCGGGGCGAGCGAGGTAGACGAACTCGAACAGGCACCCCTTGGGCTGTGCCTCGGCGAACCGCTGGGCGCGCAGGCCGTGCTCGTCGACCGCGACCAGCTCACCGGGCTCGACCTCGCGCACGAACGAGGCGCCGACGATGTCGAGGGCCGCGGTCTCGCTGGCCACCACCCAGCCGCGCTCGAGCCGGCCGAGCACCAGGGGGCGGATCCCCTGCGGGTCGCGGGCGGCGTACAGGGTGCCCTCGTCCATGAACACCAGGCTGAACGCCCCGCGCAGCTTGGGCAGCACCTGCATTGCCGCGCCCTCGACCGACAGGTCGGGGTAGGAGGCCAGCAGCGCGGTCATCACCCCGGTGTCTGAGGTCTCCACCTGGGTCGGTCGGTGCGGCAGGTCGAGCTCGCCGCTGTGGGTCGCGCGGGCGGCCGCCTCGCGGGACATCTGCGAGGTGTTGGTCAGGTTGCCGTTGTGGCACAGCGCGATCGACCCGGTCGAGGTGGACCGGAAGG
>JALZDI010000454.1 GCA_030862655.1 Actinomycetota bacterium
CGGCGGCACGTTCGACCTCAGCGTCCGCGTCCGGGCCCAACGGCCCGGGCGCGGTTGGGTTCTGGGGGTCGGGCGCTACAACAACGACGCGCTGGAGTGGTTCCGCATCTTCTCGCTGTCGATGCGACCGGCACAGACCTACCGCCGGTCCGCCCTGGAGGTGGGGGAGCGGCGCCGGCCGCAGGGTGCGGAGCTCTACGAGCTGTACGACGACGCGGTGGTGGTCGTGGGCCGCTACCGCGACGAGCCGGTCGAGATCGCGATGACCGAGTCGGCGCTCACCGGCCTGCTGGCCTGGCTGGAGGCCGCCCCACCCGGCCGCGGGATGCCGAACACCTGACGGCTTCCGCGACGCCGGCCCGGTCAGGACTGGTGGTCGCCGCCGGGCTGCCAGAGCACGTCGCCGCGCTCGAGGTTGGCGTGCCGGGCCAGGATGAACAGCAGGTCGCTGAGCCGGTTGAGGTACTTGATCGCCAGCGGGTTCATCGTGTCGCCGTGCTCGCCGTACGCCGTCCACGCCGACCGCTCCGCGCGCCGGGTGGTCGTGCAGGCCACGTGCAGCAGCGCCGCGCCGGCGGTGCCCCCGGGGAGGATGAACGAGCGCAACTTCTCCAGCCGCTCGTTGTAGTCGTCGCACCAGCCCTCGAGCCGGTCGATGTAGTCCTGGGTCACCCGCAGCGGCGGGAACTCCGGCTCTTCCACGACCGGGGTGGCGAAATCTGCGCCCACGTCGAACATGTCGTTCTGCACCCGGGTCAGCAGGCCCGCCACGTCCTCGTCGAGGCCGCCGCTGGCCACTGCGACGCCGATGTTGGCGTTGGCCTCGTTGACGTCGCCGTAGGCCACCACGCGGGCATCGGTCTTGTGGGTCTTGCTCATGTCACCGAGGCGGGTGCTGCCGTCGTCGCCGGTGCGCGTGTAGATGCGGGTGAGGTGCACTGCCATGCGCTCAGCCTACGGGCGGGCGGTGCCGGCCGGGCCGCCACGGTCGCCCGCGGGCGTCCCCATTAGGCTCCCGACCCGGGGCGCACGGTCCCGCCGAGAGGAGAGGTTCGATGTCGCAGCAGCTCGCAGTCGTGGGAGCCGGCCTGATGGGCTCCGGTATCGCCCAGGTCGCCGCCGTCGCCGGCTGGCAGGTCACCATGCGCGACGTGAGCGACGACGCCCTTGCCCGGGGTACGGCGGGCATCGAGAAGTCGCTGGGCCGGTTCGTGGACAAGGGCAAGCTCGACGCCGCCGACCGCGACGGCGCCCTCGAGCGCATCACCACGACCACCGACCTCGAGGCCGCCGGCGAGGCCGACGTGGTGGTGGAGGCGGTCTTCGAGAGCCTCGACGTCAAGCGCGACGTGTTCGCCACGCTGGACCGGGTCTGCCGGGACGACGCGCTGCTGGCCACCAACACCTCCGCGATCCCGATCACCAAGATCGCGGCGGCGACTCAGCGGCCCGAGTCGGTCGTGGGCACGCACTTCTTCTCCCCGGTGCCGATGATGCGGCTGTGCGAGCTGGTGCGCGGGCTCAAGACCACCGACGAGGCGCTCACCCGGGCCCGCGAGTTCGCCGAGGGCATCGGCAAGACCTGCATCGTGGTCAACCGCGACGTCGCCGGCTTCGTCACCACCCGGCTGATCAGCGCCCTGTCGGTCGAGGCCGTCAAGCTGTACGAGCAGGGCGTGGCCAGCGCCGAGGACATCGACACCGCCTGCAAGCTCGGGTTCGGTCACGCGATGGGCCCACTGGCCACGGCCGACCTGACCGGCGTGGACATCCTGCGGCATGCCACCATGAACATCTACGAGGAGTGCGCCGACCCGAAGTTCTTCGCGCCTGAGATGCTCTCGCGCATGGTCGACGCGGGCGAGCTCGGACGCAAGAGCGGTGGGGGCTTCTTCGACTACGCGTGACCGCGCTGCTCACGATGTGAGCGCGACACGCCGCCGCAGCGGGCCAACCGCGACCATGGAACCCGCGGTTGCGTACGGTAATCCCGTCGTTGCGCCTTTTCGGGGAGGTGGCATGCATGCTGCGGCAGGCCCAGGGACGGGCACGGGTGCGGGCACGGAGGCCCCGCCGCTGGCCCTCACCGGGCGGCTCGACGCCAGCAGCGTGGGCGACGCGCGCGCCACGTTGCACCGGCACATCGACGCCTCGCTCGGCAACGTCGTGGTCGACCTGTCCGGGGTCGACGTCATCGACGCGACCGGGCTGGGCATGCTCGCCGCGGCGCACCC
>JALZDI010000119.1 GCA_030862655.1 Actinomycetota bacterium
CGGCGCGCACGGTCGCGGTGCCCGGCGCGGCCCGGCCGACGTGGGTCGCGGCCGCGGTCGCGGGGTCGGACCACCTGGGCACGCTGGTGCTGCGCCGTGACCAGGACCTGGGTCAGGCCGACCGTCGTACGTTCGAACGCGGTGCACTGGTGACCGCGCTGCTGCTGCTGTTCCAGCGGCTGGTCGCCGAGGCGCAGGACCGGGTGCGCGGCGAGCTGCTGGACGACCTGCTCTCGGACCCACCACGAGATGCGCGGGCGCTGCCCGAGCGCGCGCAGCGGCAGGGCGCCGACCTCGCCGACGAGCACGTCGTCCTGGTGATCGCCGTCGACGGTGTCGAGCGGCACCGGGTGGCGATGGCGGCCTCTCGGCTCGCCGCGGGCCGGCGGGGGCTGGGAGGTGCTCGCGGCGCGGAGGCGGTGGTGGTGCTCCCGGGCGGCGACCCGGCCGGAACCGCGGCCTGGGCGCAGACCCAGCTCGGCGAGCTCGGCGGCACGGTCACCGTCGGCGCCGGCGGCCCCGCCCGCGGGGTGCACGCGCTCGGTACGGCCTACCGCGACGCCCGGCAGTGCCTGATGACGCTGGTCGCACTGGACCGCACCGGCGAGGTGGCCGACCCGGCCGGGCTGGGGTTCGCCCGGCTGCTGCTCGGCCAGTCCGGCGCGGCCGAGCTGGAGGAGTTCGTCACCGGCATGGTGGGTCCGGTGCTCGCCTACGACGACCGCCGCGGCACCGACCTGCTCGCCACCCTCGACGCCTGGTTCGCCTCCGGCGGGCGCACCGCCGAGGCCGCCAAGGCGCTGCACGTGCACCCCAACACGGTCAGCCAGCGGCTGGACCGGGTCACCACCCTGCTCGGCCAGGGCTGGCGGCAGCCGCAGCGAGCGCTGGAGATCCAGCTCGCTGTGCGGCTCTGGCGGCTGCGCCACGTGGCCGGCCGACACTGAATCCTGACAGGTATGTGGTCGACGCACATGGCCCTGGCGGACTGTGCGCCCTAGCGTCTCCGACCATGGCGTACACGGGTGACGGGGGTCTCACGCTGGCCGGTCGCACCGCGCTGGTGACCGGCGCCGGCAGCGGCATCGGCCGTGCCTGCGCGGAGCACCTGGCCGCGAGCGGGGCGAAGGTCGTCGTACTCGACCGCGACGAGGGCCCGGCGGCCGAGGTCGCCGAGGCCGTCGGCGGCACCGCGGTGGTCGCCGACCTGTCCGACCCCTCGGTGGTCGACCGCCTCGGCCCACACAGCCTGGACGCGGACATCCTGGTCAACAACGCCGGCCTGCAGCACGTGGCCGCGGTCGAGGACTTCGACCCCGAGCGGTTCGCACTGATCCACCGGGTCCTGCTGGAGGCGCCGTTCCGGTTCGCCCGCGCGCTGCTGCCGCGGATGTACGAGCGAGGCTGGGGCCGACTGGTGCACGTGTCGTCGGTGCACGGGCACCGCGCCTCGCCGTTCAAGAGCGCCTACGTGTCCGCCAAGCACGGCCTGGAGGGGCTGTCGAAGACGATCGCGCTGGAGGCGGCCGGCAGGGGCGTCACCTCCAACACCGTCTGCCCCGGCTACGTGCGCACCCCGCTGGTGGAGAACCAGATCGCCGACCAGGCCCGCACGCACGGTGTCGACGAGGCCGAGGTGCTCGACCGGGTGCTGCTCGCGCGCACGCCGGTCAAGCGGCTGGTCGAGCCGGCCGAGGTCGCATCGCTGGTCGGCTACCTGTGCGGACCCGGCACCGACTCGGTCACCGGCTCCTCGTTCACCCTCGACGGCGGCTGGACGGCTGCCTGACCCCCACCTCCCGTCACCGCACCCCCACGAACCCACCGGAAGTCTCAGGAGCGAAAGGAACACCCTGATGTCCACCCATGCAGCCTCCGCGCGGGGCGCGGAGCCCGGACCCCCGCCGCGCACGTCGATCGTCAAGGTCGTGTTCGCGAGCATGATCGGCACGGCGGTCGAGTGGTACGACTTCTTCCTCTACGGGTCGGCCGCCGCGCTGGTGTTCGCGCAGCTCTTCTTCCCCAGCGGTGACGAGTTCGTGGGCACGCTGGCGGCGTTCGCCACCTACGGGGTCGGTTTCGCCGCACGGCCGATCGGCGGCATCGTGTTCGGCCACCTCGGCGACAAGATCGGCCGCAAGAAGATGCTGGTCTTCAGCCTGCTGCTGATGGGGGCCGCCACCTTCGCGATCGGTCTCCTCCCCACGTATGCCACGATCGGTATCGCCGCTCCCGCACTGCTCGTGCTCTTCCGGCTGGTTCAGGGCTTCGCCGTCGGCGGCGAGTGGGGCGGTGCGGTGCTGATGGTCGCCGAACACGGTGACGACCGTCGCCGGGGGTTCTGGAGCTCATGGCCACAGGCCGGCGTCCCCGTGGGGAACCTGCTGGCCACCGGCGTGCTCTGGGTGCTGGCGTTCTTCCAGTCCGACGCGGCCTTCGAGGCCTGGGGCTGGCGGATCCCGTTCCTGCTCAGCGCGGTGCTGGTGCTGATCGGGCTGTGGGTGCGGCTGAGCATCGAGGAGTCGCCGCTGTTCGTCGAGGCGCGCGCCGAGGTCGAGGCCGCCAAGCTCCCGCACCAGCCGCTGGTCGACGTGGTCAAGCAGTACCCGCGCCAGGTGCTGATCGCGATGGGCATGCGGATGTGCGAGAACATCTGCTACTACATCTTCACGATCGTCGTCCTCAGCTACGCCGGAGACTACGTCGGGCTGGACACAGACCGGATCCTCAAGTGGCTGCTGATCGGCGCCGCCATCCAGTCGTTCATGATCCCCGCGATCGGCGCCCTGTCGGACCGGGTCGGCCGCCGGCCGCTGTACCTGAGCGGCGCGGTGCTGGTCGGCCTCTGGGGCTTCGTGTTCTTCGGCCTGATCGACACCAAGCAGGACTGGGCGATCGGGCTCGCGATCATCGTCGGTCTGTTCGCGCACTCGCTGATGTACGCGCCGCAGTCGGCGTTCTTCGCCGAGCTGTTCGGCACCAGTGTGCGCTACACGGGCGCCTCGGTCGGCTACCAGCTGGCGTCGGTGTTCGCCGGCGGTGTGGCGCCGTTCATCGCGCTGTGGCTGCTCGGCCCGGCCGACGGGGACGTCAACACGATCGGTGTCTCCCTCTACCTGGTGGTCGCCGCGGCGATCACGGTCGTCGCGACCGTGGCGGCGAAGGAGACGCGCGGCTCCTCGCTGCGACACGACCGCGTCTTCGCCGAGGTGCACAGCGACTGACCCCAAGGTCGCTGTCGGCGCGCGGCCGTCCTCACCAGTTCTGCAGCGAGCCGGTGAGGATGGCCGCGATGTCGTCCTCCGTGGGGGTGCGCGGGCAGGTGGAGAGCAGCCGCTGCTGCTTCATCGTGCCCGGCACGAGGTCGGCTACGTCGGCCTCGGTAAACCCGACCGCGCCGATGCCGTTGGGGATGCCCACGTCGCGCATCAGGTCGACGAGCACCTGCGGTAGCTGCTCGCGTGGCTCCCCGTCCGACGCGCGGCCCGGCGCCATCAGCTCGGCGGCGCGCAGATGACGCTCGGGCGCGCTGTCGAAGCAGAACCGGAACGCCTCCGGCGCCGTCAGCGAGACCGCCTCCCCGTGGGGGACCAGCGGCTCGTCCTGCGGGTAGCCGCCGGGACGGTAGTCGCGCACCATCCCGGCGATGGGGTAGGCGTTGGCGTGCGGGATGTGCACGCCGGCGTTGCCGAAGCCCATGCCGGCGAACGTGGCGGCCATCATCATCTCGCTGCGCGCCTCGATGTTCTCGCCGTCGTCCACGCAGGTGCGGAACGACCGGGCGATCAGGCTCATCGCCTTCTCGCACCACAGGTCCGACACCGGGTTGGAGCCGCAGTAGGTCACCCGTGTGTCCGGGGTCTTGCGGTCGAACGTGGTGTACCAGCGCGCGGTGTAGGACTCGAGCGCGTGGCAGACGATGTCCATGCCGGCGGCCGCGGTCACCTCCGGCGGCAGCGTCAGCGTGAGCAGCGGGTCGACCACCGCCAGTGTGGGACGCAGCCGCCAGTGGCTGATACCGGTCTTCACCCGCATCGACAGCACGTCGAGGATGCACATCGAGGTGCTCTCGGCCCCGGTGCCGGCTGTGGTGGGCACGGCGACCAGGGGCTTCAGCGGTCCGGGCGCCTGCGCCCGCCCGATCGGCTTGTTGATGTAGTCCATCAGCTCACCGCCGCCGCTGGTGAGCAGGTTCACCGCCTTGGCGGTGTCGATCGCCGAGCCGCCGCCCACCGCGATGAACCCGTCCCAGGGCCCCTGCTCACGGGCGTAGCCGGCGGCCTTGTCCATGCTGTCGTCGGTGGGCTCGATGTGCACGCCGTCGAAGACCTCGGCGCTGATGTCGTAGCGCTTCAGCGCGTCGGCGATGCGGTGCGGGATGCCGTGCGCGGCCAGGCTGGTATCGGTGACGATCAGCACGCGGCGCACGCCGTACTGGGACAGGTCGAAACCGAGTTCGTCGGTTGCGCCCGCGCCGAACTTCAGCGGCGGGGCGCCCCAGGTGAAGATGGTCTCCTCGGTCAGCTCCGCGGTGGCGGGGGAGTCGGTCATGGCGCTTACCTCCCAATGGTCTGAGCCAACACTCAACCAGCAGGTCGCGGGCCTCAACAAGCCGCCTGCGAGGAGGTAGGTTGCGCAGAACGAGCGCGGGTACGTGTCATACCGAGGTCCGAGTGGAGGGACACCATGCCGGAGCCGTCATACGCCAAGGGGCCCACCGAGCCGCCGCTGCTCGAGGAGACGATCGGGGCCAACCTCGAGCGCATCGCCGGCGCGAACGGCGACCGCGACGCTCTCGTGGAGCGGGCGACCGGGCGTCGCTGGACCTACGCCGAGTTCGACGCCGCCGTCAACGCGGTCGCGCGCGGGCTGATGGCCGCCGACGTCGCCAAGGGCGACCGCGTCGGCATCTGGGCGCCCAACTGCGCCGAGTGGACGCTGGCGCAGTACGCCGCGGCCAAGATCGGCGCGATCCTGGTCAACGTCAACCCGTCCTACCGCACGCACGAGCTGTCGTTCGTGCTGAACCAGTCCGGCACCCGGCTGCTGCTGTCGGCGAGCAGCTTCAAGACCAGTGACTACCGCGCGATGGTCGAGCAGGTGCGCCCGGAGTGCCAGACCGTGCAGCGGGTGGTGTTCGTCGACACCGACGACTGGCAGGACCTCGTCGCCGGGGGCGAGCAGGTCAGCGCCGACGACCTGCGGGCGCGGATGCAGACCCTCGACCCCGCGGACCCGATCAACATCCAGTACACCTCGGGCACCACAGGGTTCCCGAAGGGCGCGACGCTCAGCCACCGCAACATCCTCAACAACGGCTACTTCACCACCGAGCTGATCGACTTCACGTCCGACGACCGGCTGTGCATCCCGGTGCCCTTCTACCACTGCTTCGGCATGGTGATGGCGAACCTCGGCTGCACCACGCACGGCGCGACGATGGTCATCCCCGCGCCGGGCTTCGACCCGAAGCTGACGCTGGACGCGGTGCAGGAGGAGCGCTGCACAGGCCTGTACGGCGTGCCGACGATGTTCATCGCGATGCAGACCCTGCCGGAGTTCGCCGAGTACGACCTGTCGCGGCTGCGCACCGGCGTGATGGCCGGCAGCCCGTGCCCGGTCGAGGTGATGAAGCGCTGCATCTCCGAGATGAACATGGCCGAGGTGGCGATCTGCTACGGCATGACCGAGACCTCGCCGGTGTCGATGCAGACCCGCTCCGACGACGACCTGGACCGGCGCACGTCGACCGTCGGGCAGGTGCACCCGCACGTCGAGGTGAAGATCGTCGACCCCGTGACCGGCGAGACCCTGCCGCGCGGCGAGCCCGGCGAGTTCTGCACCCGCGGCTACTCGGTGATGGTGGGCTACTGGGACGAGCCGGAGAAGACCGCGGAGGCGATCGAGGACGGCTGGATGCACACAGGCGACCTCGCGGTGATGCGCGAGGACGGCTACGCCAACATCGTCGGACGCATCAAGGACATGGTGATCCGCGGCGGCGAGAACATCTATCCCCGCGAGATCGAGGAGTTTCTCTACACCCATCCCGACATCACCGACGTGCAGGTCATCGGTGTACCTGACGAGAAGTACGGCGAGGAGCTGTGCGCGTGGGTGCAGCTGCGCGAGGGCGCGGAGCCGCTGGACGCTGACAAGG
>JALZDI010000455.1 GCA_030862655.1 Actinomycetota bacterium
CCGATGCGGGCCCGGTTGACGCGGAACCAGGTGGGCCACGTCGCGGCGATCTCGGCGTCGGAAGCGTCAGCCGGCAGCTGTCGCGCGGCGATGGCCCAGAGCGTGTCGCCCGTGGCCACCCGCACGTGCCGGGGCTCGGCGGGTTCCAGCACGGGCCGGTCCGGTACCGGCAGCCCGGTCGGTAGCCGGCGGTCGGTGTGCTCGGGCGGCGCCGCCGAGGCTGGCCCCACGGCCAGGGGCGCCGCGAGCGCCACGCCGCAGAGGCCGACGACGAGCCGGCGAACGCGTCCGGGCGTGATCCCGCGCGCGAGCCGACCGGCCCAGCTCGGCGTGCAGCGCATCGCCTCGGTCGTCGCGGTCAGCACGACGGCAAGGCACAGCCATCCGAGGATCCCGGTCAGCACGCCGAGCGCGCAGTGGTGCACCAGGTCGTCGAACGCGAGCGCGTCGTGCCCCGCCATGGCTCATCCCTTCGTTTGCTTGGCTTTGCATGATCTACCGTGAGTTCGGATTGGCTGTCAACAGTTCGTCCACAGATGCCCGCGAGCAGCGGCTAGGGTCGAGTCGTGCGGTGGGAGGACCTGTTCGGCGACCTGGAGCGGCAGTGGGACGCGCTCGCCGAGGCTGATCGGCAGGCCGAGATCGCCGAGCGCACCCGTGCCGAGTTCGCGCGGGTGACGTTGGCGGACCGGCTGCGAGGCTCCGAGGGACGGCCGGTCGTGCTGGCGGTGCGGAGCGGTCAGGACGTGGCCGGTGAGCTTGCCCGGGTGGGGTCGGACTTCCTGCTGCTGGCCACGCCACGCCAGGAGTACGTCGTGCCGCTCGCCGCCATCGCATCCCTTCGCGGCCTCGGACCCGCGGCGCTGTCCGCCGACGCGGCCGGGCCGGTGCGGGCGCGGCTGGGGCTGGGCTCGGTGCTGCGACGCATCGCGGCCGACCGTTCCACGGTGGCCCTCGTGCAGGACGACGGCCCCGGGGTCACCGGCACGCTGCAACGTGTCGGCGCCGACTTCGTCGAGCTGCTCGAGCATCCGGTGGACGAGGTGCCGCGCAGCGCCGCCGGCCGGGGCGCGCTGGTGGTGCCGTTTGCGGCGATCTCCATGCTCCGTCGCGAGGGGCCGGCCGGAGCCGGGTGACCGCCGGCTGGCCCGGGGACAGCGGGCTAGCGGCTCCCGCCCTCGGCGCCGTCCTCGGCGCCGTCCTCGCCCTCCTCGCCGTACGGGTGGGCGCTGATGAAGTCGCTCGTCTCGTCGTACAACCGCTTGATGTAGGCCTCGAGCTGTTCGGCCTCGACCCGCCACTGGCCTCGACCGCCGATCTTGATGGCGGGCAGGTCGCCGCGGCGCACCAGCGCGTAGACCTGGTTGACCGAGATGTTGAGCACCTCGGCCACGTCAGCCAGCTGCAGGAAGCGCGGTGACCGTCCTCCGACGGCCGTGGTGGCGGCCATGCGGCCAGTGTGCCATGACGCGTCACCTCGCCTGATTTTGCCTCGTCCTCTGTGGATGGATGCCGGTTTGCTGTGGTTTGGGCTGTGGATCGTGGGTCGATTGGATCGGCGGTGTGGGGGCACAATGCTGCGCGTGTCGCAGACGACTGCCGCGCCGCCACCCCTTGCCGCCCCGGAATCGCCGGTCGCCCACCGCCTCTCGCTGCGCCGATGGCGCGACCCGCGGCTGTGGGTCGGGCTGCTGCTCGTCGCCTCGTCGGTGGTCGTCGGCGGGCGGCTGCTCGCCGCTGCCGACGACACCGTGGGCGTCTGGGCGGTCGCGCGGGACCTCGGCACCGGCGCGCCGCTCACACCGGACGCACTGGTGGTCGAGCAGGTGCGCTTCGCCGACGCCGTGACCGCCGGCAGGTATCTGCCGACGAGCCGGCCGGTGCCGACGGACGCGGTCGTCGCCCGCGACCTCACCGCGGGCGAGCTGGTGGCCCGCGCGTCGATCGCGGCCCAGGCAGGCACCGCCTTCGAGCTGCCGGTGGTGGTGGGCCCCGGCGGCGCCCCCGAGGACCTGCGCGTCGGTGACGTGGTCGACGTCTGGGTCGGCCCGCAGGCCGGCTCCGGCAGCGACGCGCCGGCGCGACGGCTGCTCACCGCGGTGCCGGTCGTCGGCGCGGCCCGGTCCAGCGGACCGTTCGGCGAGGCGGCGACGCGCCAGGTGCTGCTCGGGCTCGGCGACGAGACCGTCGGGGGGCTCGGCCCTCTGCTGGGCGAGATGTCCAGCGGTT
>JALZDI010000120.1 GCA_030862655.1 Actinomycetota bacterium
CGTAGCAGGCCAGCGCGATCGAGGCCATCAGGCCCATCAGCCGATACGAGGCGACGATGTAGAGGCCGGTGAGGATGATGCCGATGATCGCGGCCTGGGCGCTGGCGTCGATCGCCTCCTCACCCAGACTCGGCCCGACGGTGCTCTGGGAGATGATGTCGACCGGCAGCGGCAGCGCACCGCCCTCGATCAGCACTGCGAGGTTGCGCGCCTCGGCCTGCTTGAAGTTGCCGGTGATCAGCGTCTCCCCGCCCACGATGCCGACGTCGCAGGCGACGCTGGGGTCGATCTGCGGTGAGGAGATGACCCGCTCGTCGAGTACGATCGCGACCCGCCGCTCCGGCGAGCCGACCGGCGCGCAGGCGGCCTTGGCGGTGAGCGCGGCCCAGGCATCGCCGCCGGCCCCGCTGAAGTCGACCGACACGTTCCAGGCGCCGGTCTCCAGCAGCGCGCTGGCGCCGGTGACCGCGTCGCCACTCAGCGCGGCGGGTGCCAGCCGCAGGGGCTGGCCGGACTCGTCCGGCAGCACGAGGTCGGGCCCCGGGTCGAGGTCGCCCTGCGGTTGCTGGCGGCCCTGTTGGGGCAGCTGCTGGGGCGACGCGATCCCCTGGACGGCGTGGAAGCTCAGCTGCGCCTGTTGACCGATGGCTCGCACGGCCTCGCGCCGGTCCTGTACTCCGGGCAGCTCGATGATGATGCGGTCGTCGCCGGAGCGGACCAGTGTCGGCTCGCTGACGCCGAGCGCGTCGACGCGTTC
Organism: Actinomycetota bacterium; assembly: GCA_030862655.1. The sequence continues at coordinate 758 of JALZDI010000120.1, forward strand.
GCGCATCACGGCAAGAACCCGGTCGGTGGACTCGGCAGTCGCCTCCAGCTTGCCGTTGGGGGCGTCCTGCACCTGCAGCATGATCTGTGTGCCGCCGCGCAGGTCCAGGCCGAGCACCGGCTTCTGGGTCAGGGCGATGAACCCCGACAGCGCGATCACCGCGACGGCGATCAGTGCGCGGACCACGAAGGCGCGGGTCATGGGGTCTCCAGCCGACGGTGCGGGCCCGGCGGCGCCGGGAGGTGCGAGGTTGGCAGCACGACGTCCTAGCCTAGGTGACTCAGGGGAGGAATGTGACGCCTGTGGCCTCTTCGCTCACCTGCCACAACCGGGCGGCCGCCGCGGCGTCGCGGGCGGCGCCCGACATGCCGACCACCCGCGGGGCCCCGCGCATCTCCATCAGCTGGGACGGCCCCACCAACGTGCCGCCGGGAAGGTCGGTGCGGGTGGCGGCGTACAGCGCCGGCAGCGCGCCCATCGCCGCCGACTGCCCGATGACCGGCGTGGCGACCGCCATCACCCGGGCCCACAGCGACGTGCCGCCGAGCTGCGGGCCGCTGGTCTGCAGCTCGGTCGCGGAGTAGCCGGGGTGCGCGGCGACGCTGGACAGGCCCAGCCCGGCCGCCCGAGCGCGCCGGTCGAGCTCGAGGGCGAACTGCAGGTTGGCCAGCTTGGACTCGCCGTAGGCCGGCCACCGTCGGTAGGGCCGGTGCTGGCGCGGGTCGGTGAGCGGCACCCGCCGCACTGTCCGGTGCATCAGCGAGGTCACGGTGACGACGCGCGCGTCGGTGAGCGCCGGGAGCAGCAGGCCCGTCAGCGCGAAGTGCCCCAGGTGGTTGGTGCCGAACTGCAGCTCGAACCCGTCGCTGGTGCGTCGCTCGGGCGTGGCCATCACCCCGGCGTTGTTGACCAGGATGTCCACGCGCTCGGTGCGCTCGAGTACGGCGGTCGCGGCGCGGCGCACGCTGCCCAGGTCGGCGAGGTCGAGGTGCACGGTGTCGAGCACCGCCTGCCCGAGCTCGCCGGTGATGGCCCGGGCGCAGTCCTGCAGCCGCGTGTCGTTGCGGGCGGTCAGGATGACTCGGGCACCGGCGCGTGCCAGCTCGAGGGCGGTGTGGTGGCCCAGGCCGCCGGTGACGCCGGTGACCAGCGCCGTGCGCCCCGACAGGTCGGGCATGTCCGCCGTGCTCCAGCTCACGCGGTCACCGCCATGCCCTGCAGGATCCGCTCGGCCAGCTCGCGGTCGCCGGCGACCTGCACGTCGACGGTGAGCGGGTCACGCCGTCCGGCGCTCAGGATCGTGAACGTCTCGGTGGCCATGGTCAGGCGGGCGGTGGCGCTCTCGAGCTTGTCGTCGGTGCGGCGGCAGCGTCCCTCGTCGTCGACCACGAACGCCAGCTCCTCCCCGTCGAGCTCCACGGCGACGGTCGACCCCGGCGGTGCGCCGGCACGCTTGCCGATGACGTAGGGCAACGCGCTCACGAACGTCGTCCGCGTGACCTGGGCAGCCGGGGTATCGAGGCCGCCGGGCCGGCCGACGGCCCGCCTGATGTCCTGTTCGTGCACCCACAGGTCGACGACCCGGTTGCGCAGCAGCGTCTGCCAGTCCCAGCCGGTGCCGCCGACGTTGCGGGGCGGCGTCCCTTCGGGGTCGGTCGGCGGGTTCTCGTCGAGCTCGACCGCGCGACGGTGCACCGCCCGGACGAACTCGTCGATCAGCTCGCCGGGCGTGCGGTCGCGGCGCTCGTCGATGCCGGCCTGGGTGTAGGCGCTCACGACGCTGCCGGTGGCGGCCGCGTGCTGGTCCACGCGTGGGCCCGCCTCACCGGCCAGCTCGGACTCGAGTGCGGCCAGGTGGGCGGCGATGTCGCGGACGCTCCACTCCGGGCAGTCGGTGCCGCGGGCCCAGTCGTGCTCGCCGAGGCCGCGCAGCAGCTCCTCGACGTCGGCGGCGCAGCGTTTCCACGCGTCCACGAAGGCTTCGAGGCGGTCCATGGCCAGAGACTCTAGAGGGTTCGCACAGCCTCGCTCGAGCCGAGACTGCGCGAGTGCACCGCGGCGCAGTCACGCGGTCGCGCTGCGGGAGGCGTCAGTAGCGGTCGCCGGGACGGCGTTCCTCGACCGTGTGCTTGGTGCGGCTGCGCTGGGCGTTCATCACCAGCGCGAGGATGACCGCGAGCGCGCCGGTGGCAAGCAGGATGACGCCGAGATTGTCGTCGTCGAGGAAAGGCAGGTCGAAGTCGACTGCCCATCGCAGGATGGCGCCGGCGACGATGAGGACGATGCCCAGGCCGATGCCCATGGTGACTCCTTCAGGTCAGGGCGACGGTGCGCTGTCGCCACATTTCGAACGTACCAGGGGCTGGGCAGCCCGCCAGCGCGGACAGCCCAGCCCCCGACTGCGTGCCGGACAGGCTAGAAGGCGCTCTCGTCGAGGTCCATCAGCGACAGGTCTGTGCCCTCGGCGATCGCCCGCTCGGCGGCCACCTTCGGCAGCACGTTGCGCGCGAAGAACTGCGCAGCGGCGACCTTGCCCTCGTAGAAGGACCGGTCCTTGGCGCTCACCTCGCCGCCGAGCTTGTCCAGCGCCACCTGCGCCTGGCGCAGCAGCAGCCACGCGCAGACCACGTCACCCAGCACGCACAGCAGGCGCGAGCTGTTCAGCCCGACCTTGTAGACGTTGCGGGTGTCGCCGCCCTCGGCCTGCGGGTTGGCGGACATCAGGTCCTCGACCATCAGCCCGACCATGGCCTGGGCGTCGTCCAGAGCCTCGCCCAGCAGCTGCCGCTCCTGCTTCAGCCGGCCGTTGCCGGCCTCGCTCTCGAGCAGCTGCTTGATCTGGTCGGCGATGTGGCCGAGGGCCTGGCCCTGGTCCTTGACGATCTTGCGGAAGAACAGGTCCATGCCCTGGATTGCCGTGGTGCCCTCGTAGAGGGTGTCGATCTTGGCGTCGCGGACGTACTGCTCGATCGGGTAGTCCTGCAGGAAGCCGGAGCCGCCGAAGGTCTGCAGCGACTCGGTGCCCAGCAGCACCCACGACCGCTCGGAGCCGTAGCCCTTCACGATCGGCAGCAGCAGGTCGTTGACCCGCTCGGCGACCTCGTCGGTCTCGCCGTTGAACTCGGCCACCTGTACGCGGTCCTGCCACGACGCGGTGTAGAGCACCAGCGCGCGCATCGCCTCGGCGTACGCCTTCTGCGTCATCAGCGACCGGCGTACGTCGGGGTGGTGGGTGATCGTCACCCGCGGCGCGGTCTTGTCGGACGCCTGGCACAGGTCGGGGCCCTGCACCCGCTCCTTGGCGAACTCGAGCGCGTTGAGGTAGCCGGTGGACAGCGTGGCGATCGCCTTGCTGCCGACCATCATCCGGGCGTTCTCGATCACCTGGAACATCTGGGCGATGCCGTCGTGCACCTCGCCGAGCAGCCAGGCCTTGGCCGGCTCGCCGCCGCCGACGGCGGAGTCGCCGAACGTCATCTCGCAGGTGTTGGACACCTTGATGCCCATCTTCTTCTCGACCCCGGTGACGTAGGCGCCGTTGCGCTCGCCGGTCAGTTCACCGGTCTCGACGTCGAAGTGCCACTTGGGTACGACGAACAGCGACAGGCCCTTGGTGCCGGGACCGCCGGCGCCCTCGACGCCGACCGGACGCGCGAGCACCAGGTGGATGATGTTCTCGCTCATGTCGTGCTCGCCGGAGGTGATGAACCGCTTCACGCCCTCGATGTGCCAGCTGCCGTCGTCCTGCAGCACCGCCTTGGTCCGGCCCGCCCCCACGTCCGAGCCCGCGTCGGGCTCGGTGAGCACCATCGTCGCACCCCACTGGCGCTCCACCATGTGCGCGGCGATCTTGCGGTCGCGGTCGGTGCCGTTGCGGTGGACGATCGAGGCGAAGCTGGGGCCGCAGGCATACATCCAGATCGGCGCGTTGGAGCCGAGGACGAGCTCCCCGATGGCCCAGTTCAGCGTCGACGGCGCCGGCTGGCCGCCCAGCTCGGCCGGCAGCGCCAGCCGCCAGTACTCGCTGTCCATCCAGGTCTGGTAGCTCTTCTTGAACGCCTCGGGCACGTCGGCGGTCGAGGCCTGGGGGTCGAACACCGGCGGGTGGCGGTCGCTGTCCTCGTACGACGCGGCCAGGTCCTCGCGGGCCAGCCGGTCCACCTCGCTCAGGATCGCCCTGGCGGTGTCGGCGTCGACCTCCTCGAACGGGCCGCTGCCGAGGACCGCGTCGCGGCCGAGGACCTCGAAGAGGTTGAACTCGATGTCGCGGAGGTTGCTCTTGTAGTGGCTCATCCCAGATCCCCTTCGGGTCGTGGGCCGCGTCGCGGCGTCGTACTCATGAGTAGCTATCCCCAGTGTACCCACGAGTAACCCCGCGCAACCACCGAAGGCGGCATGTGACGACCGCCTCCCTGGGCGGCTTTCCGCGGAGGCGCGCAGCGACACGCCGGGTCAAACCTGACTGTTCCGGTTGACTTTCCCCGGTGGAGGTGCCTTAGTCTATTGAATAGATTGACTTAACTAAGAAGGGTGCCTTCACATGCGGAGTCTGGTTCTGCTCGCGTTCGTCGGGCTGGTGGCACAGCTGGTCGACGGCTCACTCGGCATGGCCTACGGCGTGACCTCGTCGAGCCTGCTGCTGGCCGTGGGCATGGCGCCGGCCGCCTCGTCGGCCGCCGTGCACTTCTCCGAGATCGGCACCACGCTGGTCTCCGGTGCGGCGCACTGGAAGTTCGGCAACGTCGACTGGCGCACCGTCGGCATCCTGGCGGTGCCGGGCGGCGTCGGCGCCTTCGCGGGGGCGACGTTCCTGTCCAGCGTCGACGGCGACCTGGCCGAGCCCTGGGTGGCGCTGCTGCTCACCTCGCTCGGCGCGTACGTGCTCTACCGCTTCCTGCGGCTCGGCGGGCGCCGGCCGCAGTTCACCTCCCACCCGTCGGCCTGGTTCCTCACCCCGATGGGTCTGGTGGCCGGCGTCGTCGACGCGATCGGCGGCGGTGGCTGGGGCCCCGTCGGCACCACCTCGCTGCTCTCCTCGGGCCGGCTGGAGCCGCGCAAGGTGGTCGGCTCGATCGACACCTCGGAGTTCGTGGTCGCCATCGGCGCCTCGGTCGGCTTCCTGGTCGGCCTCGGGTCGCAGGGCATCGACTTCGCGTGGGTGCTGGCCCTGCTGGCCGGTGGCGTGGTGGCGGCACCGGTCGCGGCGTGGGTGGTCCGGCACCTCGCGGCTCGGGTGCTCGGCGTTGCCGCCGGCGGGTTCATCGTCCTCACCAACGTCAAGACCATGCTGGAGAGCTGGGTCGGCCTGGCAGAGACCTCGCCGACGCTGTGGGCGGTCGTCGCGGCGCTGACGCTGCTGTGGGTCTCGCTGGTGGCCAACGCCGTGCTCGCCGAG
>JALZDI010000456.1 GCA_030862655.1 Actinomycetota bacterium
GTACTCGTCGCCGCTGTAGGCGCCCTGGCAGGCGATGACCACGTCGTCGATCTTCGCCCCGTCGCGTTGCTCGACTTCGTCGCTCGTCAGCCGGAAGCGGAGGTACACAGAGCGCCTTCCGTCGAACCTGCTGAGGCTGTCGCGCATGGCGACCCAGCTGTCCGCGAAGTCATCCGACCACGAGGCCACGGGGCTCCAGGAGGCCGCGTCGGTCGACGCCTCCACCCACAGGTGGTCATACGACCGCTCCACGTCGAGGTCCAACCAGTAGCTGACCGTGCAGTCACGCCGGCCGCTGAGGTCCACGGGCGCGGCCGTCCGCACCCATGTGTCGGTGTGGTTCGCGTACACGCCACCCGGACTGTCGCTGAGGAAGTCGCCGTACTCGTCGGTCTCCAGGCCCCACCGGGCGGCGGTGCCTCCGGAGGTCCAGCGCGTGCTCCATCCGATGTCCTCGAAGTCCTCCGACCAGGCGGGCTCCTCGGCCGGCACGGTGCTGAGGATCGACGCACCCGGCGCCGCGAGGTCCACCGACGTGGCTCCGTAGTTGGAGAACGCGGCGAGACGGTCCCGGTTGTCGGTGGCCGCCACGCAGATCAGGTTCGTGGTCTCGTAGTTGCACGGGTACTCGGGCGCCGTCTCGTTGTCGCTGCCGCTGTTGCCCGCCGCGACCACGAAGAGCGTGTCGGGAGACCGGGCGATCACGTCGTGCAACGCCTGGGAGTAGTACGGCCCGCCCAGGCTGGCGTTGACCACGTCGGCGCCGTTGACGGCCGCGTAGGCGAACGCATCGACGATGTCGGCGTACGAGCCCGAGCCGTCTGCGCCGAGGGCCCGCAGCGGCATCAGCGACACGTCCCAGGCCACGCCGGTCACGCCGACACCGTTGTCGCCCACCGCGCCGATCGTTCCTGCCACGTGGGTGCCGTGGCCGTTGAGGTCGTGCGGAGCGCGGTCACCGTCCACCCAGTCCCAGCCGTGCACGTCGTCCACGTAGCCGTTGGCGTCGTCGTCCTCGCCGTTTCCAGACACCTCGCGCGGGTTGCTCCAGATGTTCGCGTCGAGGTCGGGATGGTCGATCGCCACGCCCGAGTCGACGACGGCCACGGTCACGGCAGAGTCACCGGTGGTGTGTTCCCACGCCTCGGGAGCGTCGATGTCCGCGTCCAGCGCTCCGGCCTGTCCGGCCTGGAACTGGCCGGTGTTGTGCAGCCCCCACAGCCGGGGGTACGCCGGGTCGTTCGGCGTCGCGGCGACCGTGGCGGTGAAGTTCGGCTCGGCGTACAGCACGTCCGGGCGGTGTTCCAGTGCGCGTGCCGAGGCGGCGACGTCGGGCCCGACGTGCACACGCTCGAGTCCAGGTACGGCGAGCCGGTCCAGCAGCGTCGCGTCGACACCGGCCCGGACGTCCGCCCGCTGCGACGCCGTCGTCCCGGCTCGGAACCGCACCAGGAGCTCGCCCGGCACTTGCTGCGGGGAAGCCGCGTCCGGTGCGGCGAGAGCGGCGGCGTGGCCGCGTTGGTGCTGCGCGCCGGCGCCGATGCTGACGTCGGTGTCGGCGCTGACGGCCGACGTGGCCGCGACGGGCAGCATGAGTACGGCGACTCCTGCCGCCACCAGCGACCGGACGGTCCTGCCCATGGAATGTACGCCTCCCCCGAGATGCACGCCTCGCCGGCGAGTGTAGGGCGCGCAAAGCGACCAAACCGGCGAACGGGACAGTATTTTGCCTACACGGAGATGTGCTGGACCTCGCCCTCGACCTTTCGCCGCGGGGCGACCTCGACCAGCAGCATCGCCGACAGCACCAATGCGCCGCCGACGAGCATCCGGCCGGTGAGGAGCTCGCCGCCGAGCACGACGGCGAAGAACGCGGCGAACACGGGCTCCATCGTCATGATGATGGCCGCCCGGGTGGCGGCCAGGTGCGCCTGCGCCCAGGTCTGGGCCAGCATCGCGAGCGCGCCGGCGACCAGGGCCATGTAGACGACGGAGCCCCAGTCCCCACCCGTCTGGGGCAGCACCACACCGCCGGGTACGGCGAACACGCCGCAGACCGCGGCGATGACGCCGATCTGCAGCACCGACAGCCCGAACGCGTCCCGCGGGGTCGACCACGCGCCCAGGCCGACGATGTGTACGGCGTACAGCACCGCGGACGCGAAGGTCACCGCCTCGCCGTAGCCGATGACCAGGCCACGCAGGGACAGCACGCCCA
>JALZDI010000457.1 GCA_030862655.1 Actinomycetota bacterium
GCGGTCGTCACCACGGTGCTGTGCGGCCTGGGCGCCCGTCGCACCGGCGGTCACACGGTGGCCGCCGGCGTGTTCGCGGCGGCCGTGTCGGCGGTGGCCGTGGCGAGCGGCTGGCCGTGGCTGCTGGCGGGGGTCGCGGCGCTGACCGCCGTCGTCGCGACGGTCCTCGCCGTACTCGCGACCAGGCCGGCGAAGTCGCCGCTGCGGGTGGTCGGCGAGTACGCCCTGGCGATCGTGGTCGCGCTGGCGGGGGCGGTGGCCGTCGCGGCGTACGCCGTACCCCTGCGACCGGTGGTGCTCGGCCACGTCGTGCTGCTCTCGTCGCTGTTCGCGACCCTGTGGGTGGCGCACCGGCTCGGCGGCGGCGTGCGTGGCCTGGGCAAGCGCGGCGGGTTCGTGATCGCCTCGGCGGTCGTCGTGATCGTGGTCGGGCTGGCCTACAGCGAGGCGCTGCGCCGCTGGGGCAGTCCCGGCGTGACCGACGCGATGGCGGACCTGCGCCAGGTGCTGGTCGGCGTGTTCGGCGCCGTGCCCCGGCCGCTGGAGCTGTTCATCGGCTTCCCCGCCCTGGTGTGGGGGCTGGCGACCCGGGCCGAGCTGCGGCAGGGCTGGTGGCTCTGCGCCTTCGGCAGCCTGGGTACGGCGGGCGTCGCCACCTCGCTGGCCACGACGGCGCAGCCCGGCCAGGAGCTGCTGTCCACGCTGTACTCCGTGCTGGCCGGGCTGGTGCTCGGGTTCGTGGTGTGGCGGCTCGACCGGCTGCTCACCGGACCCCGCGGACGACGGGCGCGGCGGGTCCAGCGGGCGCTGCCACTGCGCGCGGAGCCGACACGTTCGCGGCCGCTGCTCTAGCCGTCGCCGGGTGTAGCGTGAGCGCCCGGACCCGTGGCGTGCGGAGAGGGAGGTCGTTCGTGGCCAGCGAGATCGTCGCCGAGATGGTCGCCAACGTCTGGAGGATCGTCGTGTCCCCCGGCGACGAGGTTTCCGAGGGGGACACCATCTGCATCCTCGAGTCGATGAAGATGGAGATCCCCGTGCTCACCGAGGCCCCCGGAAAGGTGGCCGAGCTGCGGGTGTCCGAGGGCGACGTCGTCCAGGAGGGCGACATCCTCGCGATCCTGTCCTGACCCACGCCGACGTCCGGCGCCACGAGCGCGGTCACGCACGCTTCGGCGGGCGCAACGGCGCGGGTGCGACAATCGGCGCAGCGCGCACGCGCTGGAGGGGTGCCGGAGTGGCCAATCGGAACCGCCTTGAAAGCGGTCGCTGGCAGAGATGTCAGCCGCGGGTTCGAATCCCGCCCCCTCCGCCCAGCGAGGAGATCGGCGGCGCTACTGCTCGCCGCCGAGGTCGAGGTCGACCGACTCGTAGATGAGGTCGTTCTCGCGCTGCCGCACACGGGTGATCCGCTGCACGGTGGCCATCACCCGGGCACGCAGCGTCTCGAAGTCCATCGCCTCCACGCACACCCGGTGCAGGGACTCCAGGTCTTCCAGGATCCGGCACTGCTCGCGGCGGAGCATCTGCAACCGGCCGTGGAGCCACGGCGTCGAGTCGAGCGCGAACGCGTCGTAGCCGGTGGCGCACTCCATCTCCTGCGCGTAGGCCTCGCGCAGCCGCTGGACGTGACTGTCGACCTGGCTCCGCCAGGCCTCGGTCTGCGGCCTGCTCGCAACCGCGCGTTCGAGGGCGCGCATCGCTATCGTGATGTCGGGCATGGGGCTCACCCCCGTCAGCCTGGCTGGGTTCCTTGATCGTGCGCCTTCGAGGGTGCCTTCGTCTAGATGCCCAGGTGCTGAATTTATGTCGGCGATGTGCGATCGTGCCCCGCGTGACCGCCGTACCCTCCCCGCGTCGTGCACGCTCCGTGTACCACATCCGGCGCGGCTACTTCGCCCGCGCGCTCGGCCGCACCGCGATCGTCGCCGCTGTCGGGGTGGTGCTCACCACGCTGTGTGTATCGCTCTCCGCACCGGGCGTGCTGACCACCGCGCTCGTGGTGCTGACCACGATCGCGCTGGTCGCGGTGGCGATCACCGCGGTCTCGGTGCTGCTGCCGCCGGCGCTGCTGCAGCTCGACGACCACGGCTTCCGGGCGGCGAGGCGCTACTCGTCGGGTCCGCGCCAGGGCGAGTGGCACGCGGTGTCGGGTGTCGCCTCCCAGCAGGGTCCCGACGGCTGGGTCCTGATGATCCAGCACCTCGACGGCGGGCTCAC
>JALZDI010000458.1 GCA_030862655.1 Actinomycetota bacterium
CTGCGGCACCACCCCGTCGACGGTCTGCTCTGGGCGGTGCTGCGCGGCGGGTCGGCCGGGCTGGCCTGGGGCGTTGTCATCGGCGCGGCCACCGCGCTGGCCGGGGGCGCGGTCGGGCCGGGCCGGATGGGCGAGACCGGCGCCCCGGCGCTGGCCTGCCTCGTGACCGCGGCGGCTGCGATGGCGCTCGGCGGCGCCGTGGCCGGGCCGCTGGTCCACTGGCGCGCTCGGTAGGGTTCGGCGGGTGAACGCCCGCCTCGTCGTCCTCGTCTCGGGCACCGGCAGCAACCTGCAGGCGCTGCTGGACGCCTGCGCCGACGATGCCTACGGCGCGCAGGTGGCGGCGGTGGGCGCCGACCGCGACGGCATCGAGGGGCTGACCAGGGCCGAGCGTGCGGGCGTGCCGACGTTCGTGCACCGGGTGCGCGACTTCGGGTCGCGCGAGGACTGGGACGCCGCACTGGCGGCCTCCTGCGCCGAGCATCGGCCGGACCTGGTGGTGTCCGCGGGGTTCCTGAAGCTGGTCGGCAAGACGTTCCTGGACCGGTTCGGCGGCCGGTTCGTCAACACGCACAACGCCCTCTTGCCGTCGTTCCCCGGCATCCACGGCCCGCGCGACGCGCTGGAGTACGGCGTGCGCATCACCGGCGCGACGCTGTTCGTGGTCGACGAGGGCGTCGACACCGGGGCGATCGTGGCGCAGGTCGCCGTACCCGTGGAGGACGACGACGACCTCGACGCCCTCACCGAACGCATCAAGGTCGCCGAGCGGCAGATGCTCGTCGACACCGTGGGCCGGATGGTCCGCGAGGGGTTCACCGTCACCGGCAGGAAGGTTCGGATCGGCTCGTGAGCAACGGCAACAGTGGGCAGGAGCGTCGCGAGGTCCGCCGGGCACTGGTCTCGGTCTACGACAAGGCGGGGCTGGAGGAGCTGGCCCGCGGGCTGCACGACGCGGGGGTGGCGCTGGTGTCCACCGGCTCGACCGCGGCGCGGATCGCCGACGCCGGGGTCCCGGTGACCCGCGTCGAGGAGCTGACCGGGTTCCCCGAGTGCCTCGACGGGCGGGTCAAGACACTGCACCCGCGGGTGCACGCGGGCATCCTCGCCGACCGGCGGCTGGAGTCGCACGAGCAGCAGCTGGCCGAGCTCGAGATCGAGCCGTTCGACCTGGTGGTGTCCAACCTCTACCCGTTCACCGACACCGTGGCCTCGGGGGCGTCGGCCGAGGAGTGCGTCGAGCAGATCGACATCGGCGGACCGTCGATGGTGCGGGCGGCGGCGAAGAACCACGCCAACGTGGCGATCGTGGTGTCGCCGTCGCGCTACGACGAGGTGCTGGCGGCGGTGCACGACGGCGGCTTCACGCTGGAGCAGCGGCAGCGCCTGGCGGCCGAGGCGTTCGTGCACACCGCCACCTACGACGTCAACGTCGCCTCCTGGATGGGCAGCGTCGTCTCCGACACCAGCGAGGGCAGCGGCTGGCCGGCCTGGGTGGGCGCCACCTGGGAGCGGCAGGCGGTGCTGCGGTACGGCGAGAACCCGCACCAGCGCGCGGCGCTGTACACCTCCGGCTTCGTGCCCGAGCCGGGGCTCGCGCAGGCCGAGCAGCTGCACGGCAAGGAGATGTCCTACAACAACTACGTCGACGCCGACGCGGCGCGGCGGGCCGCCTACGACTTCGACGCGCCGGCCGTGGCGATCATCAAGCACGCCAACCCGTGCGGGATCGCGGTCGGCGCGGACGTGGCCGAGGCGCACCGCAAGGCGCACGCGTGCGACCCGGTGTCGGCGTTCGGCGGCGTGATCGCGACCAACCGGCCGGTGTCGGTGGCGATGGCCGAGCAGGTGGCCGAGGTCTTCACCGAGGTGGTGGCGGCGCCGGCCTACGACGACGGCGCGGTCGAGGTGCTCACCGGCAAGAAGAACATCCGGCTGCTGCTGTGCACCGGCGCGGTGCGCGGGGGAGTGGAGTTCCGGCCGATCTCCGGCGGGCTGCTGCTGCAGGCCCGCGACGCGCTCGACGCCGAGGGCGACGCGCCCTCGGCGTGGACGCTGGCCGCCGGCAAGGCCCTCGACGAGGGGGGGCTGGCCGACCTGGGCTTCGCCTGGCGGGCCTGCCGCGCGGTGAAGTCCAACGCGATCCTGCTGGCGTCCGGTGGCGCCACCGTCGGCGTCGGGATGGGGCAGGTGAACCGGGTCGACTCGGCGCGGC
>JALZDI010000459.1 GCA_030862655.1 Actinomycetota bacterium
GGTGGTGCGTGCCGGCGGGGGTGAGCGCGACGACTACCTGCGGGCGATGGCCGGGTCGGTGGTCGCCTCCGGCGACATGGCGCACGCCACCCACCCCAACTACGCCGACCGGCACGACCCCGAGCACCGGGTGCGCGTCAACGGCGGCCCGGTGCTGAAGGTCAACGCCAAGCTGCGCTACGCCACCGACGCGGTCGGCGGCGCGGCGTTCGTGTCCGCGTGCGAGCAGGCGGGGGTGCCGCTGCAGCGGTTCGTGTCCCGCTCCGACATGCCGTGCGGGTCGACGGTCGGGCCGATGACCGCGGCGCTCACCGGCGCGACCACGGTCGACTTCGGCGCCCCCATGCTGTCGATGCACTCCGCCCGGGAGATGTGCGGCGCGCACGACCCCGCGATGTACGCCGGCGCGCTCGCCGCGTTCCTCTCCCCCGCCTGACCCTCGACCCGGAGACCGGAGACCGGAGACTGCCGTGAGCACAGCCGCCCACCGAGACAGCGTCGAGATCAAGCCGCTGCACGCCACCCAGGTCGAGGCCACGCTCGAGCTGTTCGACCTGGCCTTCGGGCACTCCAGCACCAGCGCCGAGCGGGAGTCGGACCGGGTGATCCTCGACGACGCCCGCATGTTCGGCGCGTTCGACGGCGACCTGCTGGTCGGCACCACGGTCGCGCTGCCGCTGGAGATGACCGTGCCCGGCTCCACCCTCGGCGTCGCGGGGGTGACCGGCGTGGGCGTGCTCCCCACGCACCGCCGCCGCGGCATCCTGAGCGCGCTGATGCGTCACCAGCTGGCCGACCTGCACGACTCCGGCGCGGAGCCGGTGGCCGCGCTGTGGGCCACCGAGCCGCAGATCTACCCGCGCTTCGGCTACGGGTTCGCGGCCCGGTCGCTGGGGGTCGAGGTGCCGCGCGAGCGTGCCCAGCTGCAGGCCGCGCCGGTGGCACGCACCGCCGAGGTGTCGCTGCGCTACGTCCCGCCGGCCGAGCTGGGCGCGCTGGTCGCGGAGGTGTTCGACCGGGAGGTCGCCGTCCGCCCGGGCGCCTTCCGCCGGGACGCCCGCTGGTGGCGTCGCGCGTCCGAGGACCCGCCGGAGGGGCGCGACGGCGCGTCGGAGCTGCGCGGGGTGGTCGCCGAGCGCGACGACGAGGTGGTCGGCTACGCGACGTTTCGCACCAAGGCCCAGTGGACGCCCAACGGCCCCCACGGCACCGTGCAGGTCAAGGAGCTGTTCGCGGCCGACCCGGGCTCCTACGCCCGCGTGCTGGAGTTCGTGCTCAACCAGGACCTGATGGCGGTGACCCAGCTGCGCAACCGCCCGGTCGACGACCCGCTGCTGGACATGCTGGCGGACCCGCGCCGCGCCTCGGTCGACATCAACGACCAGCTCTGGGTCCGGCTGGTCGACGTCGACCGCGCACTGGCCGCGCGCCGCTACGAGCTGCCGGTCGACGTGGTGATCCGCGTCGAGGACCCCGTCTGCCCGTGGAACACCGGCTGCTGGCGGCTGACCGGCGGCCGCGACCACGCGCACTGCGAACGGGTGCAGACCGACCCCGACCTCGACGTCGCCATCGACGACCTGGGGGCGGTGTACCTCGGCGGCCGGTCGCTGAGCCGGCTCGCCGCCGCGGGCCGGGTGCACGGGCACGACCCCGAGAAGCTCGCCAACGCCTCGCTGGCGTTCGCCTGGGACCCGGCACCCTGGTGCCAGGAGATCTTCTGACCTACTGCTCCGCGGGCTGCTCCGCGGTGTCCTCGGCCTGTTCGGCCTGCTCGGCCTGTTCGGCCTGCTCGGCCGGGTCGCCGTAGCTGCCGTCGGGCTGGAGGTTCTTCAGGTCCAGCAGGTTGCCGCTGCCGTCCCTGACCTCGGCGCCCTCGACCACGACCGCCAGCGCCTTGCCCCGGATGACCTCCTGCACCAGCAGCGGCAGCTGGCCGGCCTGCATCACCTGCTGGGCGAACTGCTCGGGCTGCATGCCCGACTGCTGGGCGCGCCGCACGAGGTGCTGGGTGAGCTCGGCCTCCTCGACGCCGAGCTCCTCCTTCTTGGCGATCTCGTCGAGCACGAACTGCGCGGCCAGGGCGTCACGGGCCCGCTTCTCCACCTCGGCCGCGAACTCGTCCTCGGTCTGCCCCTCGGAGTCGAGGTACTGCTGCTCGTTCATCCCGGCGTACGCCAGCTGCTCACGGATCTGCTCACGACGCTGCGCG
>JALZDI010000460.1:0-1794 GCA_030862655.1 Actinomycetota bacterium
TAGTCGGAGAACAGCGGCGACTCCCAGTACAGGTCGTCGCACGCACCCATGTTGCCGCCCTCGCAGGCGACCCACAGCCGGTCCAGGCGCGGGTCGTCGCCGTACGTCTCCGGTCCGGTGGTGAGCGCCCACGCGCCCCCGCCGAGCACCAGCAGCGCCATCAGCGTGAGCGCCCCGACCAGCATCCAGACCCAGCCGTGCGACGGGTTGCGCACCGCAAGCGGGTAGGGCGGCGGGTACGGTCCGGCCGGCCAGGGGGCAGGGGAGGGGTACGCCGCGGGGCCGCCGGGGTGTCCGGCAGCCGGGTACGCCGGGCCTGGTGGCGGGTAGACCGGGCCGGGTCCCGGGTACGCCGGGCCGGGCGCCTGGTGCCACGGGCCACCGCCGTACGGTCGCTGCTCGTCCATGCGTGTTCCCTCGTTTCCCCGGGAGAGTACCGGCGGACGCCGTGCCGCGGAGCGCAAACGGACCATTCCCCGCGTCCGTCCCCCCGTCTCCCGCGATGGGCGCCGGCCCGACGGGGTAACGGGGTGGCATGGGTGTGACCGAGACCGACCTGACCGTGGCCGTCACCGGGCCGACCGGAACCTTCGGGTTCGGGTTGATGCCGCTGCTGCAGGCCGACGACCGTGTGTCTTCGATCATCGGCATCGCGCGGCGGCCGTTCGACCCGCACGCCTACGGCTGGACGAAGATGGACTACCGGCGCGGGGACGTGCGCGACCCCGACGCCCTCGAGGACGCGTTCCGCGACGCCGACGTGGTCGTGCACCTCGCCTTCCTCATCATCGGCGGCAGCCGGCAGACGACCCGGGCCATCAACGTCGACGGCACCCTGAACACCTTCCGGGCCGCGGCGGCGGCCGGTGCCCGCCGGTTCGTCTACGCCTCCTCGGTGGCGGCGTACGGCTTTCACCGCGACAACCCCGTCGGGATGGACGAGGAGTGGCCGGTGCGTCCCGCCGAGCGCCTCTTCTACGCCCAGGAGAAGGCCGAGCTCGAGCACCTGCTGCGCACCGAGGCGGTGGCGCACCCCGAGCTCGCGCTGTACCTGCTGCGGCCGCCGATCGTGCTCGGCCCGCACACGGTGGGAGGCAAGGAGCTGCTGCCCGAGGCGCTCGCCCCGCTGGCCCGGGCGCTGCAGGGGCGGGTACGGCGGCTGCCGGTGCCGGTCCCCGCGCCGGTACCGGACATGCCGGTGCAGTTCATCCACGAGGACGACGTCGGCCGGGCGCTGCAGCTCTGCGTGGTCGGGGCGGGGCCGCCCGGCGCCTACAACATCGCCGCGGACGACGTGCTCAGCACCCTCGAGGTCGCCCGCGAGCTCGGCGTACTCCCGCTTCGGCTGCCTGCCGGTCCGGCGCACAGTGCCGCCCGTGCCCTGGCGCGCCTGCCGTTCCTCCCCGCGGCCGCGGAGTGGGTCGAGGCGGCCAGCCACCCGGCGCTGATGGACACCACCCGGGCCAAGGCCGAGCTGGGCTGGAAGCCGCACCACAGCGCGCTCGACGCGCTGCGGGACACCCTGCGCCGGAGCTGAATACCGAGCTCGGCCGGTCAGGCTCGGCCGGCCACCAGCCGGCTGAGCTCGCGGTGCGCGTCGACCAGCGACGGCCCGTACCAGGTGAGGAGTCGTCCGCTGACCAGTGTCGTGGTGGTACGCCGGAACGCCTCCGGCCCGTCGTCGGCGGTGAACACGTACGGCTCGTCCGGCAGCAGCACGGTGTCCACCTCGGTCCGGTCGATCAGGTCGAGCGCGACCGTCGGATAGCGGTCGGTGTGGTCGGCGAAGACGTT
>JALZDI010000460.1:1804-2209 GCA_030862655.1 Actinomycetota bacterium
GCGCAGCCCAAGCCGCCGGACCAGGTCGCCGGTGAAGGTGGAGCTCCCGACGACCATCCACGGGTCTCGCCAGATCGCGATGGCGACGTCAGCCACCGCGTCGGGCACCGGCCCGGTCCACAGCTCGCGCGCGGCCATCAGCCACTGCGGGACATCTCGGCCCAGGGCGGCGGTGAAGAGCCGCTCCAGCGACCCGATCGCCTGAGGAACGGTCTCGATGACCGTGACCCACACCGGTACGCCGCTCTGCCGCAGCCGGCGGACGTCCAGCTCGCGGTTCTCCTCCTTGTTGGCGACCACGAGGTCGGGCTCCAGGTCCAGGACCGCCTGACGGTTCGGGTTCTTGGTGCCTCGCACGCGGGGGACGTCGAGCCCGGGGGATGGGTACACCAGTCCGTCGCCCCG
>JALZDI010000121.1 GCA_030862655.1 Actinomycetota bacterium
CTCGTACGGTGCCTCGGGCAGCGCGCAGTCGGGCCCCTCGGGCCAGCGGCCGACGGTGGCGGCGTAGAGCAGGCGTCCCAGCGCCCGCACGTCCTCGGACTCCGCGTCGGCGTGCTTGATGCCGTGCAGGGCCGCGTCGGTGGCCAGCCCGATGATCTTGACGCCGCCGGTGTCGGTGACGAGCACGTTCTCCGGGGTCAGCCGCAGGTGGTAGATGTCGGACTCGTGGGCGGCGCTGACGGCCTCGGCCACCTCGTGCACCAGCCAGGCGGCCCGGCGGTGGGTGAGCGGACCGTCGGCCAGCACCCGGTCCAGCGACTCCCCGGGCGCCCACTCGCGCACCACGTAGACGTCGCCGTTCTCCTCCGCAGCGTCCAGCACCCGCAGGAAACGGCCGTCGGTGACCACCGCGGAGCGCCGCGCCGCCTGCACCAGCGCCGACGCCCGCGGCGAGTCGGAGGGGAGCACGTCGATCGCGACCGAGCGACGCAGCACCTCGTCGACGGCGCGCCACAGCCGTGCCCCGGCACGCTCGGCCAGCAGGTCCTCGACCCGGTAGCGCCCGGCGAGCTGCCGACCCGGCTGCACGGTCATGACTGCTGTGGCCCTCCTGTCACAGGCTGCGGCAAAGACTTTCGGCGCCCTACTCGCTCTACCCCACGTATGTACCCAGTCCATGCTAGGCGCTCCCGTGGGATGGTCGGTGCGTTACTCGCCGCGCCTGAGGCGGCCGAAGACCGTGGCCATGATGCTCGACACCTCGTCCAGCCGGAGAAGCCGCGCGGTCAGCACCAGGACCGAGACAGCCATCACACCGGCGACCAGCAGGACAAGCAGCGCGCCGAGCTTGTCGCCGACCTGCAGGCCGGCGGCGGTCAGTGCCCACACGGCCAGCCACGCCGCCCCGGCGGCCGGGGCGCTGGCCAGTGTGATCCGGACCACGAAGCGCAGCAGGACCGGCAGCTGCAGGTCGCCGAGCCGGCGGCGCAGCAGCAGCATCGAGGTGGCCGCGCCGACCAGGTAGGCCGCCCCGTAGGCCAGCGCCAGCCGGGGCGCCACCTGGGGGTCGGAGCGCGGGTCGGTGATCAGCAGTGCGGTGGTGACGTTGGCCACCGCGATCACGCACTGCACGAAGAACGGCGTCTTGGTGTCCTCGAGCGAGTAGAAGCCGCGCAGCATCAGGTAGTGCACGGTGAAGAACAGCAGCGCGGGCGAGAACGCGATCAGCGTCAGCCCGAGCGCGCTGCTCTGGCCGCTGCCCGCGCCCCAGCTGAACATGATCACTGCCAGGAACGGGCCCAGGACCGCGAGCACGGCGCAGAACGGCACGATCACCGCGAGCGAGTGCCGCAGCGTCGCGTTCAGCTCCCGGCCGACCTGGGCCAGCCGCCCCTCGGCGGACAGGCTGGACAGCTGCGGCAGCGCCGCGGTCGCCAGCGACACGGTCACGATCGCGTGCGGCACCATCAGCAGCAGGTAGGAGTAGCTGTAGGCCGTGTAGCCGCTGCTCGCCTCGCCGGTGAGCGCGCCGGTGGCCGACGCGTTGGTCGCGATCCGCCCGACGACGACGTAGGCGATCTGGTTCACGATGACGAACATCACCGTCCACATGCCGAGCCGGAGCGTGTGACCCAGCCCGGTGCCGCGGAAGTCGAACCGCGGGCGGTAGTGCACCCCCGCCCGGCGCAGGTAGGGGACGAGTACGGCGGTCTGCACCACGATCCCGAGCGTCGAGCCCAGGCCCAGCAGCATCTCCTCGCCGGTGGAGTACGGCTCGTCGCCGGCGGTGCCGCCGAACACCCCCAAATAGACCGCGAGCACGACGATCGCGACCAGGTTGTTGGTGATCGGGGCCCACATCATCGGACCGAACCTGCGGTTGGCGTTGAGTACCTGCCCGATCAGCACGAAGACGCCGTAGAAGAACACCTGCGGCAGGCAGTAGCGGGCGAAGTCGATGAACGACTCGGTCTGCGCGGCGAGCTGCGGGTCGAACATCTGGTCCCCGGCCAGCAGCCGCATCACCAACGGCGCCGCTGCCACCAGCACCGCGGTGACCCCGGCGAGGAACAGCCCGCTCAGCGTCAGGATGCGGTTGACGTAGGCCACGCCACGGTCGGCGTCGTTCCTCATCGCCCGCACGATCTGCGGCACCAGCACGGTGTTGAACACGCCGCCGGCCACCAGGATGTAGACCATGTTCGGCACGGTGTTGGCGTAGTTGAAGATGTCGGCGTGCAGGCCGACCGAGCCGACCGCCGCCACCACCATGGCGGTGCGCACGAAGCCCACGAGCCGCGAGATCAGGGTGCCCGCGGCCATCACCGCGCTCGACCGCAGCAGGCCGCCCGACGTGCTCGGCTGCGGCACCGGCTCACCGGTCTCGGGGCTGGTGGACCTGCCCAGGGGCGGCTCGCTCATCGCGCCCGCCCTACCGCGCGGCGGTGGACCCGCACCCGCAGGAAGATCCGGCGGCCGGCGGCCCCGAACAGGACCGCGCCGCCGACCGCGATGATCACCCAGACCACGGCACCGATCTGCGTGGTGCGGACCTGGAAGGTGGCCAGCCGCCCGAAGGCGCGGCCGGTCTGGGTCTGCATGCGCGCGGTCATCGTGGTGATGCCTACCCCGCGCGAGCTGGTGAGCACCGACACCGTGACCCGCTGGTCGCGCTGCAGGGTGATCGGGTCGATCGGCGCGACATTCATCTGCGGGCCGCGGGCGCGCACCAGGAGCCGGATCGTGACCGGCTGGTCGAGCCGGTTGGTGACCGACAGCGGGAACCGCCCCGAGTCGCTGGACATGGTCACGAAGCTGGGGCTCTCGAGGTCGACGCCGCGGATCATGTTCTTGTCCTCGGCCAGGTAGGCCGACGCGATCCTCCGGCCGGTCCGCCGGTCCTCGCGCCAGGCGATCGACGAGGACAGCCCGAACCCCTGGTCGGTCTCGTTGCGGTGCCCCCGCGGCTCGGCGAGCAGGTGGTAGACGGTGGCGGAGGTCCGCCGGAACTCCCGCACGATGCCGAGGATGGCCGAGCCCAGCTCGGCCCGGTGGGCAGCCTCGGGGTACACGAACTCGTCGTCGTAGAGGGCATGGGGCCGTCCGGCCAGCTCGGTCGCGGGTACCAGGTCGACCCACGGCACCCGCAGCCCGAAGAACAGGTTGGCCTTGCTCCACGCCGCGTCGGGCCACCACAGATGCGACGGCATCGCGATCGCGGCATGCCGGGAGGGCCGGTACAGCGAGCGCAGCGCGGTGTTGGCCAGGATCAGCTGCCGCCACTGCAGCGTCGTCCAGCCGGGCTGGGCGCGCAGCCCGTGCCGGCTGCGGTCGCGGTCGACCACCAGCGCGTCCCATTCCCGCGGCTGGGCCTCGGTCGCGGGGTTGTCGGCGGAGCCGTCGTCCGACCCGCTCGCGGAGCCGCTGCCCGGGCCGTCGCCCGGACCACCGCCCGAGCCGTTGGCCGGCGTGCGCAGTCCGACGGAGGCGCCCGGCGGCTGGTCGGCGAGGTGGGCCGGGAGAGCAGCGCCACCTCGGGGTCGAACTGCGTCGATGACCGCAGCACGTCACGGTCGGCCAGCCCGTTGCCGGGCCACATCATCCCCAGGTGCGCGATGCGCATCTCGTCGAGCACCTTCGCCCCGGCCCGCTGGGCCTTGGCGAGCCCCGGCCGCACGCCGGCGTGCGCGAGCGCGGCAACGTCGGGGTGGCCGTAGGGAACGGACAGCGCGAGCCCGCCGCCGACGGCGTCGGTGACCACCTCCAGCCACTCGGCGGCGTCCACCGCCTGCCGGTCCCGCGGGCCGACGGGAGCCGCACCGGCCCGTCGGAAGCCGTCGGCCATCTTGCGGGCCGCGTCGAGTACGGCGGGGTCGAGCACCCAGGTCAGCCGCGTGCCGCCGGCGGTGGCGCCGAGCTCGGCCAGCGTGCGCAGCCGGCCGGTCGGGGCGAACTGCGCGTTGAGCGAGCTGTTGACGAACGCAGAGCCGTCCCACGGCACGGGAGCAGTGATCGGCCACAGCATCGCCAGGTCGACCACCGGCGCGCGTGCCGGGTTCTCCACCAGCGGCATGAACGTGAGCGTGCGGGCGACCGAGCCGCGCAGCCCGTCGGCGCCGGTGACCCGCAGCTCGGCGCCGACCCAGTAGGCCCCCTCGCTGCCGGAGAGCTCCATCTCCGCATAGGGCACGGTGAAGGTGAAGGAGCGTGTCTGCCCGGGGGCGATGTCGCCGATGTCGTCGAAGGTGCCGGGTTCGAGCACCTGCTCGCCGACGAAGTCCTCGTAGGGGTCGGCGCGGGTGGCAGCGGCGAGCTCGCTGCCGGTGGTGAACGGCTCGGACGAGACCAGCATGCCGACCTGGGCGTCGCCCCACACCCCGTCGGTGTTGTTGTAGACGGTGCCCGAGACCGTCACCGGCCGGCCGGGGGTCAGCGTGGAGGGGTTGAGCACCTCGATGCTGACCGGCAGCCGCACCGGCGCCACCGGCTGCCGCGCCTCGCGCGCGTCACGCGCATGGCCGGGACCGGCGTACCCGGGTGCCACCACGGCCGCCGCCAGGCAGCACACCATCACGACCAGAGCGCCGAGGGTCCGTGCTGCCCGGCTCACAGCACGTCCGGCTGGCTCGGGCAGGTCACGTCTGCATGCTAACGAGGGCACGGGCGCCGACGGGGGAGCGGGACTTAGAGTGGTCTCCCGTGCCCGAGCCTTCCCGCAGTGGCGATCCTCTCGACGACGCGCAGCGAAACGCTGTCGCGTCGCTGCTGCAGATCACTCCGGTCGTCGACGCGCTGGGCGAGCGGTTCACGGCCGCCGGCCACGAGCTCGCGCTGGTCGGCGGGTCGGTGCGCGACGCCCTGCTCGGCCGGCTCGGCACCGACCTCGACTTCACCACCTCCGCACGTCCCGACACCGTCGAGCGGCTGCTGGCCGGCTGGGCCGACGCGACGTGGGACATGGGCCGAGAGTTCGGCACGATCGGCTGCCGGAAGGGCAAGTGGCGGCTGGAGATCACCACCTTCCGCGCCGACGTCTACCAGTCGAGCTCGCGCAAGCCGGAGGTGGCCTACGGCGACTCGCTCGAGGGCGACCTCGTCCGGCGGGACTTCACGGTCAACGCGATGGCGGTGTCGCTGCCCTCCCGCCAGTTCGTCGACCCCTACGGCGGTCTGCGGGACCTTGCCGAGCGCACCCTGCGCACCCCGGGCGCCCCGCAGACGTCGTTCGAGGACGACCCGCTGCGGATGCTGCGGGCGGCGCGGTTCGTCGCCCAGCTCACGTTCGACGTGGACCCGACGGTCAGCGACGCCATGCGCGACATGGCCAAGCGCCTCGAGATCGTGTCGGCCGAGCGGGTGCGTGACGAGCTGGTCAAGCTGGTCTGCGCGCCGCACCCGCGGCTCGGCCTGTCGCTGCTGGTGTACACCGGGCTCGCCGACCAGGTGCTGCCCGAGCTGCCGGCGCTGCGGTTGGAGGTCGACGAGCACCACCGGCACAAGGATGTCTACGAGCACACGCTGACCGTGCTGGAGCAGGCGATCGACCTCGAGCCCCGGCTGCCGGTCGAGGCACCGGACTTCGTCGTGCGGATGGCGGCGCTGATGCACGACGTCGGAAAGCCCCGCACCCGGCGCAAGTACGCCGACGGGTCGGTGACCTTCCACCACCACGACGTGGTCGGCGCGAAGATGACGCGCAAGCGGATGAAGGCCCTGCGCTTCTCCAACGAGGACACCGAGGCGGTCAGCCACCTGGTCGAGCTGCACCTGCGGTTCCACGGCTACGGGACCGGGGAGTGGACCGACTCGGCGGTGCGCCGCTACGTGCGCGATGCCGGCGACCAGCTGGAGCGGCTGCACGTGCTGACCCGAGCCGACTGCACCACCCGCAACCGCCGCAAGGCCGAGCGGCTGCGTCGCACCTACGACGATCTCGAGGCGCGCATCGAGCGGCTGGCCGCGCAGGAGGAGCTCAACGCCATGCGGCCCGACCTCGACGGCAACCAGATCATGCAGAGCCTGGGCATCCCGCCGGGGCCCGAGGTGGGACAGGCCTACCGCCACCTGCTCGACCTGCGCATCGAGCACGGCCCGCTCGGCGAGGAC
>JALZDI010000461.1 GCA_030862655.1 Actinomycetota bacterium
CGCTGGAGCGGCGGGCGCACGCGGCCGGGCGCCAGATCGCGGCCGAAGCGCGCGGCGCCGTGGCGGGTGAGCCGGCCGGCGACGGGTCCGGCCTGGTTGTGCGAGCCCTCGAGCGGCACGGTTACGAGCCGCGCGCCGAGCCCGCCGGCTCACAGCGCATCGTCCTGGCCAACTGCCCCTTCCACGCGCTGGCCGCCGAGCACCGCACGCTGGTGTGCGGGATGAATTTGCATCTGCTCGACGGGGTGCTCGACGAGCTCGGCGAGCTCGTCGACCTGCGGGCGTGTCTCGAGCCCGCGCCCGGCCGGTGCTGCGTCGTGCTCGCCTCCGACGCCGAGCCGGCCTAGCTGCTGCGTCAGCGCCCGCGGCGCGCGATCCGTGCGACCACCGGGCGTGGGAGGAACCGCGACGCCGTGGTCAGCACGCGGTAGCGCCGGCTGGGGATCGAGATCGCCCTGCCCCGCAGCAGGTCGCGCATCGCCTCGGCGACGACCCGGTCGGCCCGCAGCCACATCCAGCCGGGCACCGTGCTCAGGTCGAGGTTGGCGCGCTGGTGGAACTCCGTGCGCACGAACCCGGGGCAGACCGCGGTGGCCTTGATGCCGCGGTCGGCGTAGACGATGTTGACCCACTCGGTCAGGCTGGTCACCCACGCCTTGTGCGCCCCGTAGCTGCCGCGGGGGGTGAAGCCGGCGACGCTGGACACGTTGACCAGCTCGCCGCCGCCGTGCTCGAGCATCTGCTGAAGCGCGACGTGGCTGAGCCGCATCGGCGCGCGCACGAGTACGTCGAGCCCGCGCTGCTCCTCCTCGACCGTGCTGTCGCCGAACCACGTGGCGATCGCGTAGCCGGCGTTGTTGACCAGCGCCTCGACGGGCCGAGCGGCCTCGCGCAGCCGCGCCTCGACCCGGGCCAGGTCGTCGCTGTCGGCCAGGTCGGCCGGCAGCACCTCGCAGCCGACGGCGTACCCGCGGGACACCTCGTCGGCAACCTGCTTGAGCCGGGTCTCGTCACGCGAGACCAGCACGAGGTCGAAGCCGCGCGCGGCGTAGGCGTCCGCGAACGCGCGGCCGATGCCGCTGGTGGGGCCGGTGATCACAGCGGTCGGCATGGTGGGAGCATAAGCCGGGTGACGACGACGCTCGCGATCGCCAACCAGAAGGGCGGCGTGGCCAAGACGACCACGGTCGCCTCGCTCGGCGCCGCGATCTCCGAGTTGGGGCTGCGGGTGCTGATGGTCGACCTCGACCCCCAGGCCTGCCTGACGTTCTCCGTGGGCGTCGACCCCGAGGACCTCGACAGGTCGGTGCACGAGGTGCTGCTGGGCAACGGCGAGGCGGCCGACGTGATCCTCGAGACCGAGGAGGGCCCCGACCTGCTGCCGGCCACCATCGAGCTGGCCGGTGCGGAGGCGGCGCTGCTCACCCGCACCGGCCGCGAGCACGCCCTGCGCGTGGCCCTGGAGCCGCTGCACGACCGCTACGACTGGGTCCTGCTCGACTGCCCGCCGTCGCTGGGCGTGCTGACGGTCGGCGCGCTGTCCGCGGCCGACTCGGTGCTGATCCCGCTGCAGTGCGAGACGCTCTCGCACCGGGGGGTCGGACAGCTGCTGGACACCGTGCACGACGTACGCCGGTTCACCAACCGCGGTCTGACCGTGCTGGGCGTGCTGCCGACGTTGTACGACGGCCGCACCAACCACGCGCGCGCGGTGCTCGAGACGATCTCCGACGCCTACGACCTCGAGGTCCTGCAACCGCCGATCCCGAAGACGATCCGGTTCGCCGAGGCACCCGCGGCCGGGCGCTCCATCCTCGGCACGGCGCGCAGCCACCGGGGTGCCCAGGCCTACCGCGAGCTGGCGGCCAAGCTCGCCGGCTGAGCAGCGTCCTGCCCTGTGGCGGCGTCAGCTGGGCCCTGCGGGGTGACGCGACACAGGCCATACGGCGGTTGATGCGGTCATCCTGGACACGGCGCCCTAGGATTGAACGGATGACTGCGCACGCGCCCCGCCTCGTGCTGGGAATTCTCGCCGCACTGACGTTAGTGCTGTCGGTGGGCGGCGCCGTCGGCATCTGGCCGACCGGCGACCCGGCGTCGCGCTGGGCCGAGCCGGCCGCGGTGCACGTGCAGATGCGCGACATGGAGGGCAACAGCGGCGACCTCGGTCATCGCGACGCGTCGGGGGCCGAGGGCGAGGGC
>JALZDI010000462.1 GCA_030862655.1 Actinomycetota bacterium
CCTGGGGCCGGCTCGCTGCCGGGCCGTGCGGCGACGGCGCCACCGAGGCGGCCGGCTCACCGACGATCGCGCGCAGCTCCGACGCACCGGGACGCACCGTGGCCTGGGTGGCCTTGACCTCGGCCTGCCGGATCAGCCCGGACACCTCGCGGCGCTGGTCCGGGGTGGCAACGGTGACGACGACGCCGGCGTTGCCCGCCCGCGCGGTGCGGCCGGAGCGGTGCAGGTAGGCCTTGTGGGTCGACGGCGGGTCGACGTGCACGACCAGCGAGATGTCGTCGACGTGGATGCCGCGGGCCGCGATGTCGGTCGCGATCAGCACCCGGACCCCACCGGTGGAGAACGCCGCGAGGTTACGCTCGCGCGCCCGCTGGTTGAGGTCGCCGTGCAGGTCCACGGCTGGGATCCCGGCGTCGGTGAGCTGCTTGGCCAGCCGCTTCGCGGAGTGCTTGGTCCGGGTGAACAGCACCGAGCGCCCAGTCCCCGACGCCAGCTCACGCACCACCGGCCGCTTGTCGGCGCCGTGCACGTTGAGGACGTGGTGGGTCATCGCCGGCGGCGCGGCGGCCACCGCGTCGACCGAGTGCGTGACCGGCTGCTGCAGGTAGCGACGCACGAGCACGTCCACGCCGTTGTCGAGCGTGGCCGAGAACAACATGCGCTGTCCGTCCTGGGGGGTCTTGTCCAGCAGCCGCTTCACGCCGGGGAGGAACCCCAGGTCAGCCATGTGGTCGGCCTCGTCGAGCACGGTGATCTCGACCGCGGACAGGTCGCAGACCCGCTGGTTGCAGAGGTCCTCGAGGCGGCCGGGACAGGCGATGACCACGTCGACGCCGTTGCGCAGCGCGATGGCCTGCGCCTTCTGCGGCACCCCGCCGTACACGGTGGCGGTGCGCAGGCCCGCGGCCTTCGCCAGCGGCTTGAGGGCGGTGTGCACCTGGTTGGCGAGCTCGCGCGTCGGCACCAGCACCAGCGCCCGCGGGCGCTTGCTCTGCCGCCGGGTCTGCGAGGCCGACAGCCTCGCGACCATCGGGATGCTGAAGGCGAGCGTCTTGCCCGACCCGGTGCGACCGCGGCCGAGGACGTCGTGGCCGGCGAGCGTGTCCGGCAGGGTCGCCGCCTGGATCGGCAGCGCGTGGGTGATGCCGAGCTGGGTCAGCTCGGTGACGAGACGCCGGGGTACGGCGAGCTCGGCGAAGGTGGGGGAGTCGGTGTGCTCCGAGACCGCGTCGGTCCGGGCAGGGGCATGCTGAGTGTTCAAGAAAGTCCTTCTGAAAAGGAATCGGGGGCCGCGGTGCTGGCTCAACCGATGCGGGACCAGACGACCTGAACACCCTTGCGCGGGTGGTGCGGCGGCGGTCCGACAAGAAGAAGAACGCGCCGTATGGGACGGCGCTGAGCAAACGACCGGCGCGTCACGGGGACGCGCCACCGACCATTATGCCCGGTCGGGGCGGGAAAACACGAATCGGTGGCCGGGGCAGGCCGGTCCGGACGTCGCCCGGACCGGCCTCAGAGCTTGGTCAGCTTGGTGAACGGGGCGGGGATGCGGATGCTCTGCGCGCCGAAGGAGACGGTCACCGAGGCGACGTTGTCCACGGAGGTGACCCGGCCCAGGCCGTACTTGTCGTGGGTCACCCGGTCGTCGAGCTCGAAGGTCTCCACCGGCGCCGGAGGGGCGGTCTTGAAGGGGCTTGCGGCCAGATGTCGCCGGCTCGGTCCGGTGCGGGGGCTCATCTGCCCAGTATGCGCCTTGGGCGCGGCCGAGCGCGACCGGCGTACGACGGCGCTCCGTGGCGGTCACCCGCGGGCGGGCTCGAACAGCTCGACCAGGTTCCCGGCGGGGTCGGAGAGCAGGACCTGGCGGCCGCCGGGACCGACGACCACGTCGCTGCGGAAGGACAGGCCGGCCTCGCGGAGCCGGGTGACCTCCGCGTCCAGGTCCTCGAAGACGAGATGGATGCGGTTGCGGCCCGCCGGGGAGGACTCGTCGGGGGTGGCGCGGGCGCCGGAGCTGGCGGGTCCGGACAGCAGCAGCCGCAGCGGACCACGTACGACGTCGGCGAACGCGGGCGCGGGGTTGGTCTTCAGGGTGAAACCGAGATGGCCGGTGTAGAAGTCGATGGCTGCCGGCACATCGTCGACGAGGTAGCGGACGCTGGCGTACTGGTCGGTCGCGGTCATGGTCTGGGCTCCTTAGG
>JALZDI010000122.1 GCA_030862655.1 Actinomycetota bacterium
GTCCACGGCCGCGTGTGCCGGCGACTCCGCCACCGCCCGGTAGGTGCGCGCGGCGACGCCACCGCCGGTGAGCACCAGCGACGGCACCCGTCCGGTGCTCTGCACGTCGACCAGCCCGGTGACCAGCCGTGCCGCCGCGGCCTGCGCGAGCAGGTCGGCGGTGCGATGGACCACGAGGGTCGGCTCGGCGGCCACGCCGCTACGCCTCCGCCTTCTGCTGCTCGATCCTCACCATCGAGGCAACGGTCTGCTCGTAGATCTCGTCGGGGTCGAGCCGCCGCAGCTCCTCGGAGAGCAGCTCGGCGACCTCACGGCGCTTCAGCGCCACCGGGCGCTCGGGCTGACCGGGCAGGCTGAGCGCGGCCAGCCGGCCGTCGGGACGCTCGATGCGGATGTCGCCCTCGGCGGTCCGCAGCACGACCTCGGTGATGCCCGGGCCGCGCGAGCTGCCCCGCCCGACGGGGACCCGCAGCCGGGCGGTCAGCCAGGCGGCCAGCAGGTCGGCGCTGGGACTGATCCGCTCGGCCCGCACCGAGGCGCCGGTGACCTTGGCCGGATGCTGGTCGAGCGCGCTGGCCAGCATCGCCCGCCAGCCGGTGATGCGCGTCCAGGCGAGGTCGGTGTTGCCGGGCGCGTAGTAGCGGCACTGGATCGACATCGCGGCCTGCTTGTGCCGCGGCGCGCCCGCGGCGTCGGTGATGCGCCGCTGGCCCAGCGCTCCGAGCGGGTCGGCGGCCGGGTCGTCGGGGGCCTGGCTGGGCCACCACACCACCACGGGGGAGTCGGCGAGCAGCAGCGGCATCACCACCGACTCGCTGTGCTCGGTGACCTCGCCGCGCAGCCACAGCAGCACCGACTCCCCGGTCGTCCCGGCGCCGATGCGGATCTCGGCGTCGACGCTGGACTCCCGCCTGCGCGAGCCGATGATCACGCCGAGGATGCGCGCAGGGTGCTCCTTCGACGCCTCCTCGGCGGCCTCGAGCGCCCGGTCGGCCTCCTTCTCGTCGACCACCACGATGAGCGTGAGCACCATGCCCATCGCCGGGCTGCCGGCGCGACGTCGCGTGCGTACCAGCTCGGCGGCGATCGTGCCGGCGGTGGTGGCGGTCAGGTTGATCCGCATCGCTTCCCCTTCAGGGCCGGCGCCACACGCGGCCGTCGCGCGCGAGCATGGTGTCGGCCGACCTCGGTCCCCAGGTGCCGGCGGGGTAAGGGTCCGGCCGCCCCTTCTTCGCCCAGTGCTGCACGATCGGGTCGAGGATCTGCCAGGAAAGCTCGACCTCCTCGTGCTGGGGGAACAGCGGCGGCTCGCCGAGCAGCACGTCGAGGATCAGCCGCTCGTACGCCTCGGGGCTGGACTCGACGAACGACCCGCCGTACGCGAAGTCCATGTTGACGTCGCGGATCTCCATCGCCGTGCCCGGCACCTTGGCGCCGAAGCGCACGGTCACGCCCTCGTCGGGCTGCACCCGGATCACCAGCGCGTTCTGCCCGAGCTCCTCGGTCTCGGTGTCGTTGAACGGCAGGTGCGGGGCCCGCTTGAAGACGACCGCGACCTCGGTGACCCGCCGGCCCAGCCGCTTGCCGGTGCGCAGGTAGAACGGCACGCCGGCCCACCGGCGGTTGCCGACACCCAGCGTGACCGCCGCGTAGGTCTCGGTGCGGGAGTCATCGGGGATGTCGGGCTCGTCGGTGTAGCCGCCGACCCGCTCGCCGCCCTGCCACCCGGCGGCGTACTGGCCGCGGGCGCTGGCCAGGTCGAGACGGCGCGGGACGTGCACGGCCGCGAGCACCTTCTGCTTCTCGATCCGCAGGCTGCGTGCGTCGAACGAGGTGGGTTCCTCCATCGCGATCAGCGCCATCAGCTGCAGCAGGTGGTTCTGGATGACGTCGCGGGCGGCGCCGATGCCGTCGTAGTAGCCGGCCCGGCCGCCGATGCCGATGTCCTCGGCCATCGTGATCTGCACATGGTCGACGTAGTTGGAGTTCCAGATCGGCTCGAACATGGCGTTGGCGAAGCGCATCGCCAGCATGTTCTGCACGGTCTCCTTGCCGAGGTAGTGGTCGATGCGGAACACCGACTCGGCGGGGAACACCTCCGACACCACGGCGTTGAGCTCGCGGGCGCTCTGCAGGTCGTGCCCGAACGGCTTCTCCACCACCACCCGCCGCCAGGAGCCGGTGTCGGTGGGGTCGGCGAGCCCGTGCCCCTTGAGCTGGCCGACCACGTCGGGGAAGAACCGCGGCGGGATCGACAGGTAGAACGCGTGGTTGCCGCCGGTGCCGCGCACCTCGTCGAGGTCGGCGATCGTCTGCCGCAACTGGTCGAACGCCAGGTCGTCGCCGAAGTCGCCGGGGACGAACCGGAAGCCGGCGGCGAGCTGACGCCACACCTCCTCGCGAAACGGCGTGCGGGCGTGCTCCTTGACCGCGTCGTGCACGACCTGCGTGAAGTCCTGGTCCTCCCACTCGCGGCGGGCGAAGCCGACCAGCGCGAAGCCGGTCGGCAGCAGCCCGCGGTTGGCCAGGTCGTACACGGCCGGCATCAGCTTCTTGCGGGACAGGTCGCCGGTGACCCCGAAGATGACCAGCCCGCATGGACCGGCGATCTGCGGCAGTCGGCGGTCCTGTGGGTCGCGCAGCGGGTTGCGCCGGGGGCCGCTGTCGCGGCCGGACGCAGCCGGCGTCACCGCAGCACCTCCTGCAGCTGCCGCAGCCCGGCCGGCACGTCGGTCAGGTGCAGCCGCAGCACCGGCCGCCCCTGGCCGGCCAGCACGCCCGCGTCACCCGCGGCCTGCGCGGCGATCAGCGTGCCGAAGCTGAACGGCCGGTCGGGGATCGGCACGTCCTCGGCGGCGTCGGCGGTCACCTGCACGAACACGCCCTGCGGCGGACCGCCCTTGTGGTACTGGCCGGTGGAGTGCAGGAAGCGCGGCCCCCAGCCGAAGGTCACCGGCCGCCCGCACCGTTGCGCGAGGGTACGGCGGACGCCGGCCAGGTCGCCGGCCTGCTCCGGGTCGAGGTAGGCCATCACCGCGACGTAGCCGTCGCCGGGCACCCGGTCGAGCACCGCGTCCACGGCTGCGGAGAGGCTGTCGACCCCGGCGAGCAGGTCGCCGCCGCGGACCTCGACCGCCCCGTCGGCGAAACGGGCGGGCTCGGGCTCCGGCTGCTCGTCCAGCAGCCCGCGGGCGGCCTGCTTGGCGCTCTCCACGTCGGGCTGGTCGAAGGGGTTGATGCCCAGCAGCCGGCCGGCGACCGCGGTGGCGGCCTCCCACAGCAGGAACTGCGCGCCGAGGGGGCCGCTGACCCGCGCGGTGGGGATGGTGTCGGCGGTGCGGCTGCCGCGTGTGCCGCGGTCGAGCAGGCCGAGCAGCACGTCGGCGGGCTCGGACCGCACCTCGGGGGCGGCGGCGTCCTCGACCACCACCGGCAGCACGCCGGTGCCCTGCTTGCCGGTGCTCTCCGCGACCAGCTGCTCGGCCCAGTCGGGCAGCCCGGCGATGCCGGAGCCGGAGTCGGCGAGCACGGCCTTGTCGCGTCCGTCACCGGCGCCCAGCCAGGCGCCGAGCCGCAGCGCGGGGTTGTCGGGCGAGTCGTCCGCCAGCAGCGCGGCCACGTCGTCGGCCTCGTCGAGCAGGTCGGCGACGTCCACGCCGGCAAGCCCGGTGGGCACCAGCCCGAACGCGGTGAGCGCGCTGTAGCGGCCGCCGACGTGCGGGTCCGCGTGGAAGACGTGCCGGTAGCCGGCCTCCTGCGCCATCTGCGACAGCGGCGAGTCGGGGTCGGTCACCGCGACCATCCGGGACGCGGGGTCGATGCCCGCGTCGGTGAACGCCTCGGTGAAGGCGCGCCGCTGGCTGTCGGTCTCGAGGGTGCCGCCGGACTTCGACGACACCACCACGACGGTGCGGTCCAGCTCGCTGGACACCGCCCGCGCCACCACCGACGGGGCGGTGGAGTCGAGGATCACCAGGTCGCAGCCGAAGGTGCGGCTGATCACCTCCGGCGCCAGCGACGATCCGCCCATGCCGCACAGCACGACCCGGTCCAGGCCCTCGGCCCACAGCTGGGCACGCAGCGCGTCGATCTCGGCCAGCAACGGGCGCGAGGTCTCGTGCAGCCGCACCCAACCCAGCCGGACGGCGGCCTCGTCCTGGGCGGCATCGCCCCACAGGCTGCTGTCCTGGCCGAACAGCCGGGACGCGACCCGGTCCTCGACCAGCCGGCGCAGGATGTCGTCGTAGGCGCCGCCGCCGACGGCGACCTCCAGCGGCTCCCTCACCTGCGCGCTTCCTCCTGGGCCCGCGCGAGCGCCTCGGACACCGTGTCGAGCAGCTGCTGCCAGGACGCGGCGAACTTGTCGACGCCCTCGACCTCGAGCACCTTGACCACGTCGTCGTAGGACACGCCCAGCCCGGCGAGGTCGTCGAGCACCTGCTGCGCCTCGGCGTAGCGCCCGGTGACGGTGTCGCCGGTGATCTCGGCGTGGTCCCCGGTCGCCTCGATGGTCGGCTCGGGCATGGTGTTCACCACGCCGCGTGCGACCAGCTCGGTGACGTACATCGTGTCCGGGAGGTTGGGGTCCTTCACCGACGTGGACGCCCACAGCGGCCGCTGCGGGCGCGCGCCCTGCGCGGCGAGCGCCCGCCACCGGTCGGTATCGCAGCGCTCCTCGAACACCTGGTAGGCCAGCCGGGCGTTGGCCGCCCCGGCGCGGCTGCGCATCGCGGCAGCCTCCGGGGTGCCGATCTTCTCCAGCCGCTTGTCGACCTCGGTGTCGACCCGGCTGACGAAGAACGACGCGACCGAGGCGATCTGCGACAGGTCGTGGCCGTTGTCGCGGGCCTGCTCCAGCCCGCTCATGAACGCGTCGACAACCTCGCGGTAGCGCTGCAGGCTGAAGATCAGCGTGACGTTGACGCTGATGCCCTGGGCCAACGTGGTGGTGATCGCCGGCAGCCCCTCGGGCGTGGCCGGGATCTTCACCATCAGGTTGGGTCGGTCGACCAGCCACCACAGCGCGCGCGCCTCGGCGATCGTGGTCGCGGTGTCGTGCGCCAGCCTCGGGTCGACCTCCAGCGACACCCGGCCGTCGACACCGCCGGTCGCGTCGTAGACGCGCCGCATCTGGTCGCAGGCCCAGCGCACGTCGTACGCGGTGATCAACCGGGCGGACTCCTCGACCGAGGCCTTGCGCGCGGCCAGGTTGTGCACCTGCTCGGCGTAGTCGTCGGCGTCGGAGACCGCCTTGGCGAAGATCGTGGGGTTCGACGTCACCCCGACGACGTGCCTCTCGTCGATCAGCTTCTGCAGGTGTCCGTCACGCAGCCGCTCCCGCGACAGGTCGTCGAGCCAGACGGAGACCCCGGCCTCGGACAGGGTCTTGAGACGGTCGGTCATGCTCACCAGTCCTTCGTGCGGGGGGTGGGTGCTTCTCAGGTCCTCGGGTTGGCGGGGTCGTCGCCGGGCCCGGTTCCACCGGCGGCCTCACCGTGCACGGGGGCGCCCGTCCCGCCGAGCGCCTGGGCGGCGGCGATGCTGGCGTGTGCGGCCTGGACGACGGCCTCGGCGGTGATGCCGAACTCGCGGAACAGGGTGGCGAAGTCGGCGGACGCGCCGAAGTGCTCCAGGCTCACGCACCGGCCTGCGTCGCCGACGACCTCGCGCCAGCCCTGCGAGACCGCGGCCTCGACCGAGACCCGCGGCTTCACCGACGGCGGGACCACCGCGTCGCGGTAGGCGGCGTCTTGTTCGTCGAACCACTCCTTGCACGGCATCGACACCACCCGTGCGCGGATGCCCTGGTCGGCCAGCTGTCGCTGCGCCTCGACCGCGAGCTGCACCTCGGAGCCGGTGCCGACCAGCACGACCTCGGGGTCGCCGCCCCCGGAACCCACGGAACCCACGGCACCCACGGCGCCCTCGGCGCCCTCGGCGCCCTCGGCGCCCGGGGCGTCGCGCAGCACGTAGGCGCCGCGGGACACGTCATCGACCCCCGCGAACCCGTCCTGCCCGCGCGGGAACGTGGGCACGTTCTGCCGGGTCAGGCACAGGCCGGCCGGGCGGT
>JALZDI010000463.1 GCA_030862655.1 Actinomycetota bacterium
GGGGGCGTCGCGGCAAGAGTTGGCAACGGTTTTCATTTGCGATTAGCCTGGCCCGCATGACGACGAAGCGACCCACCTCCAGCGCCGGTGCCACCACGACTACGGCGCGCCGCGGCGCCGGCGCCGCAGCCGCCGTGGCCCTGCTGGTCGTGCTCGCGACCGCCCTGGCCGGCTGCGGGGGCAGCGCGGCCGGCGGCCCGGGGACGTCCGTGGTGGCGGGGTTCTACCCGTTCGCCTTCGTGGCCGAGCGCGTCGCCGGCGAGCACGCATCGGTCTCCAACCTGACCGACCCCGGCGCGGAGCCGCACGACCTCGAGCTGAGCCCGCAGCAGGTGGCCGGGGTGGCCGAGGCCGACGTGGTGGTCTACCAGCGGGGCTTCCAGCCGGCCGTCGACGACGCGGTCGCCGAGAACGCCGGGGGCGCCGTGGTCGAGGTCGGCGAGGTGGTCGGCACCGGCGGC
Source organism: Actinomycetota bacterium (assembly GCA_030862655.1). The sequence goes on from JALZDI010000463.1 coordinate 462, forward strand.
GCCCCGGCCGGCGACCCGCACGTCTGGCAGGACCCGACCAAGCTGGCCGAGGTCGCCCGGACCGTGGCCGACCGGCTGGCGAAGGCCGACGCCCAGCACGCCGACGCCTACCGCGACAACGCCGACGCCCTGGTCGCCGACCTGCGGGCTCTCGACCGCGACTTCCGCCAGGGGCTGGCCCGGTGCGAGCGGCGCACGATCGTCACCAGCCACGCCGCCTTCGGCCACCTGGCCGCCCGCTACGACCTGCAGACGGTCCCCATCGCCGGGATCAGCCCCGACAGCGAGCCCAGCCCGGCGCGGCTGGCACAGCTGCAGCGGGTGGTCGAGGCCCGCGACGTCACCACGGTGTTCACCGAGACGCTGGCCAGCCCCCGGCTGGCGCGGACGCTGGCCGAGGAGACCGGGGTCGGCACCGCGGTGCTCGACCCCGTCGAGGGGCTGTCGCCGGCCACCTCCGGGGAGGACTACCTGTCGCTGATGCGCGCCAACCTGGCCGCGCTGCAGAAGGCGAACGGCTGCACATGAGCGCACCCGCGAGCACCTCCGCCCCTCCGCTGGCCGTCGCCGACGGAGCCGTCGCGCTCGGCGGCCGGCCGGTGCTGCGGGGCATCGACCTGCAGGTCGCCGGGTCCGAGGTCGTCGCGCTGCTGGGCAGCAACGGCTCGGGCAAGTCCACGCTGGTGCGGGCCGCGATGGGCCTCGTGCCGCTGGCGCGCGGCGAGGTGCGGCTCTTCGGCAGCGCCCTGCCGCGGTTCTCGGCCTGGGAGCGGGTCGGCTACGTGCCGCAGCAGCCCACCGCCGGCTCCGGTGTCCCCGCCACGGTGTGGGAGGTCGTCGCCTCGGGACGGCTGGCACGGCGAAGGCTGCTGCGCCCGCTCGGGCGGCGCGACCGGGCCGCGGTCGACGACGCCCTGGAGGCGGTGGGGCTCTCCGAGCGCCGCCACGACCGGGCCACGCTGCTCTCCGGAGGGCAGCAGCAGCGGGTGCTGATCGCGCGTGCGCTGGCCGGTGAGCCGGACCTGCTGGTGCTCGACGAGCCGACCGCGGGCATCGACCTGCGCAGCCAGCAGGCGTTCGCCGAGACCCTGGGCCGGGTGGCCGGCGGTGGCGCCACCGTGCTGCTGGTGGCACACGACCTCGGCGCGCTGCAGCCGCTGGTCGACCGCGCGGTGGTGCTGGAGCACGGACGTGTCGTGTACGACGGCGACCCGACGCCCTCCGGCGGGCTGCACGCCTTCCACGACCACGCCCACCCGGAGGGCCCAGCCGGCCCCACGATCCTCGGCAGCGGGTGGCAGCTGTGAACCTGCTCGACTACGACTTCATGCAGCGGGCCCTGCTGGCCGCACTCGTCACCGGCCTGGCCGCGCCCGCGGTCGGCACCTACCTGGTCCAGCGCCGCCTCGCGCTGCTCGGCGACGGCCTCGGCCACGTCGCCGTGACCGGTGTGGCGCTGGGGCTGCTCACCGGGCAGGCGCCGATGCTCACCGCGGTGGTGGTCGCCGTCCTCGGTGCCCTCGCCATCGAGCTGATCCGGGTCCGCGGCCGGGCCAGCGGCGACGTCGCGCTGGCGCTGCTGTTCTACGGCGGCATCGCCGGCGGCGTGCTGCTCATCGGGGTGGCCGGCAGCAGCCCCGCGGCCCTGCAGGGCTACCTGTTCGGCTCCATCGTCACGGTCTCCACCGGCGACCTGGTCACGGTGGCCGCGCTGGCCACCGTGGTCATCGCG
>JALZDI010000123.1 GCA_030862655.1 Actinomycetota bacterium
CCTCGCCGGGCTCGGGTTCGCCGCGGACAGCATCGCCGTGCGGCTGGTGCCGAGCCTCTCGCCCGCCGCGCTGTGGCACGCCGCGCCCACGTACGCGCTGCTCGTCAGCTCCGGCCTGGCGTTCCTGCTGTACTCGGTCGCACTCCAGCGTGGGGCCGTGACGGCGGCGACCGCGCCGATGATCGTGGCGCAGACGGCCGCGCCGGCCCTGGTGGGTGTGCTGCTGCTCGGCGACGACGTGAGCCCGGGTGCTCTGCCCGTCGCGGTCGCCGGTCTCGTGCTCACCACGTACGGGGCCGCCCGGCTGGCGCGCTTCGAGGGTGCGCCGCGACCGGCCACGACGCGCGACTAGACCCCTCCGGAGCGCCTGCCGGCCGGGGTGGGCACCGCGGGTCGAGTGTCTACCGCGGGTCGAGCGCGCGGGTGCGGGCGCGCAGGGCGGACTTGCGAGCCTCGCGGGCGACGGCGGGGTCGGGATGCAGACGACCGAGCAGCTGCAGAGCGTCGACGACCCCGGGGTGGTCGCACCCGCACATGTCGGCGACCACCTCGCACTGGCCGTCCACGCTCCCCCGCGCGTGCATCGCGGCGATGTGCCAGGCCGCCTCGCGGTCGTCGGCGCCGACGATCGAGGCCAGCAGGTCGACCAGCATCCAGACCGCGTCGTGCGCGCCGCCCCGGTCCGCGAGGCCCCGGTCCACGAGGCCCCGGTCCGCGCGACCATGGACCCTCTGCTCAGTCATGTGCCCAGGTTCGCACCGGCCGCCGACAATCCCCGCCCGCCACGCCGGTGCGGCCGCCGAGATGGGCATGGCGCACCTTCCCGAGCGACCGGAAGGTGCGTTGGGCCCATCTGGGCGACGCGGAGTCACACCCTCCCCGCCGAGGCCGCGCCACTGCCTCACCGCGGGGCACTTGCGCAGCCTCGACGCGAAAGGCGGGGCACTCGCGCAGCCTCGACGCGAAAGGCGGGACACTCGCGCAGCCTCGACGCGAAGGGGGCGCGGTCAGGCGGGGCGCTCCCGGACCACGTCGCGGGGTGTCTTGTCGGTGCGCAGCCCGAGGAAGCGGGGGTGCCGCAGCTGCCCGTCACGGGTCCACTCGGTGAAGAAGACCTGCCCCACCAGCTCCGGCTCCGCCCAGTGCACCGCCCTGCGCGGCAGCAGCGGCCCCGCCCGGAACGCCGTGGTCGACCGCTCCAGCGCGTTCAGCCGGTCGTGCAGCGAGCGCAGCGTCTTGGTGTCGAAGCCGGTGCCGACCTTGCCGGCGTACACCAGGTTCCCGCCCTCGTCGTAGTAGCCGAGCAGCAGCGCGCCGAAGCCGACGCGTGAGCCCTGCGGGTCGGTCCATCCGCCGACCACGAACTCCTGGCCCTGCTCGCACTTGAACTTCAGCCAGTCGCGGCTGCGACCCGACGGGTACGGCGCGTCCGCCCGCTTGGCGATCAGCCCCTCCCAGCCACGGGCGCAGGCCTGCTGGAAGTACGTCTCGCCGTCGGCGTTGCGGTGGGTGGTGAACCGCAGCGGGTCGTGCCAGTCGAGCAGGTCGCGCAGCAGCGCCTTGCGCTCACGCAGCGGCAGCGACCGGGTGCTGTGCCCGTCGAGGTGCAGCAGGTCGAACAGGTAGTAGAAGACGGCGACGCCGGTACGCCGGGCCCGGGCGGGGTTGGTCAGGTGGATCCGCGGCTGGAGCGCAGCGAAGCTGGTCTGCGCGCCGTCGAAGGCCACCACCTCCCCGTCGAGGACGAAGTCGGGGCAGCCCTGCTCGGCCAGCGCCTCCACCACCTCGGGGAACGCCGACCCCATGTCGCCACCGGTGCGGCTGCGGATCCGCACCCTGCCCTGGTCTCCGTACGCCAGACAGCGCACCCCGTCGAGCTTGCGCTCGTAGACCCAGCGCTCGTCGGAGAACCGCTCCCGGACCAGCGTCGCCAGGGCCGGACCGGGCACGCTGCTGAGCTTCTCCATGTCCTCAGTCCTACCCGACGGCGTGCAGGTGGCGATGACCTGGTGGCCGCGGCGTGCATGATGCGTCGCCGGTGGGTACGGGGCCGGTATGACACAGCGTGAGACCGCCCGCCTGCTGGTGCAGCGGCACGGCACCACGTTCGCCGAGCAGGCCGGCATCAGGGTGGCCGACAAGCCGGCACCGCTGTGGCAGCTGCTCGTGCTGTCGCTGCTGCTGTCGGCCCGCATCTCCTCCGAGATCGCGGTGGCCGCCGCCCGCGAGCTGAACAAGGCCGGCTACCGGACCCCGAGGAGGATGCGCGAGGCCACCTGGCAGCAACGTGTCGACGCCCTCGGGCGCGGCCATTATCGTCGGTACGACGAGCGTACCTCCACCATGCTCGGCGAGGTGGCGGACCACGTGGTCGAGGGCTACCGGGGGGACCTGCGGCGGCTGCGCGAGGACGCGGCCAGGCCCGCCGAGATCGAGCGGCTGCTGCAGCAGTTCAAGGGCATCGGCCCCACCGGCGCCGCGATCTTCTGCCGCGAGGTCCAGGGCGAGTGGAGCGAGCTGGCGCCCTACGTCGACGCCATCGCAGCCAAGGGCGCGAAGCGGCTGGGTCTTCCCCCTTCCCCCGGCCGCCTCGCCGCTCTGGTCCCCGACCAGGACGTGCCGCGTCTGGTCGCGGCCTGCGTACGCGCCTCGCGGGACAAGTCCGTCGTCGACGACGTCAAGAACGCCGCATGAACGCCAAGCGCACCCAGGTCGAGGCCCACAAGCGCGAGCCGGGCGAGCGGCTGGAGACCTACCGCGGCAAGCGCGACTTCGGCTCCACCAGGGAGCCGGCACCCAAGGGCAAGGGTGGCGGCAAGGTCCGCGGGAGGGCCGGCGACCCGGTCTTCGTGGTCCAGGAGCACGCCGCCTCCACCCACCACTACGACGTGCGCCTCGAGGTCGACGGCGTCCTCGTCTCGTGGTCGGTGCCCAAGGGCCCCTCGACCGACCCCAAGGAGAAGCGGCTGGCCGTGCCCACCGAGGACCACCCGATGGAGTACGCCCAGTTCGAGGGCACCATCCCCCAGGGCGAGTACGGCGGCGGCTCGGTGATCGTGTGGGACGCGGGCACCTACCGCAACCTCACCGAGCGCAAGGGCGAGGCCGTCGACATGCGCGCGGGCCTCGACGAGGGCCACGTCTCGGTGTGGCTGGAGGGCCGCAAGCTGGTCGGCGGGTGGGCGTTCACCCGCACCGGGGACAACTGGATCCTGGTCAAGCGACGCGACGACGAGGCCGACGCCCGGCGCAACCCGGTCAGCACCCAGCCGGAGTCGGTACTGTCCGGGCGCACGGTCGACGACGTCGCAGAAGGGGAGGAAGACGTTGGGTGACTCGCAGGAGTGGACCTACGACGGTCACCACGGCACGCGGGTCGCGCGCACCTGGGCCAACGCGGACGCGCACTACGTCGCGCTGCTCTGCCACGGGTACGGCGAGCACATCGGCCGCTACGAGCACGTGGCCGACGCGCTGGTCGAGAACGGCGCCGTCGTGCACGGCGCCGACCACCTCGGTCACGGCAGGAGCGACGGCGAACGGGTGCTCATCGACGACTTCGAGCAGGTGGTCAGCGACTTCCACCTGCTCGGCGAGCACGCGGCCGAGAGCGACCCCGGCCTGCCCGTCGTCCTCGTCGGGCACTCGATGGGCGGGATGATCGCGGCCCGCTACGCCCAGCGGTACGGCGACGAGCTCGCCGCGCTGGTGCTGTCCGGCCCGGTGCTGGGCCGCTGGGACGCCGCGTCCGCGCTGCTGACGATGGAGGAGATCCCGGAGACGCCGATCGACCCCGACACCCTGTCGCGCGACCCCGCGGTGGGCAAGGCCTACGCCGACGACCCACTGGTGTGGCACGGCAGGTTCCAGAGCACCACCCTGGAGGCGCTGGTGCGGTGCCTCGACACCATCACCGCCGGCGGCGACCTCGGCGCGCTGCCGACGCTGTGGGTGCACGGCGGTGACGACCAGCTGGTGCCGGTCGCCGGGACACGCGGCGGGATCGAGACGCTGCGCGGGACCCGGCTGGAGGAGAAGGTCTACCCGCAGGCCCGGCACGAGATCTTCAACGAGACCAACCGCGACGAGGTGCTGGACGACGTGGTGCGGTTCGTCGACCGCGCACTGGGGCGCTGATGGGCGGTCTGTGCCTGCCCGGCGAGGGCCTGTCGCTGCGGGAGTTCACCGCGGCGGACGAGGACGCGCTGCACGCCATCGTGTCCGACCCGCAGGTCACCGCGTTCACCGACTGGGGGCCCAACCGGCCGGCGGAGACCCGGGCGTTCCTCGCCACCGCGGTCGCACAGGCCGACAGCCCCGAGGTGCGGCTGGGGTACCACATGGCGGCGGTCACCGCCGACGACCTGCTGGTCGGGTCGGCGACGCTGGACGTCAAGAGCCCGCAGCACCGTCGCGCCGAGCTCGGGTTCGTGTTCGCACCGCAGCACTGGGGCCGCGGCTACGCCACCGAGGCGACCCGGCTGCTGCTGGCGTTCGGGTTCGGCGACCTGGGGCTGCACCGCATCTCCGCCGACTGCCACCCCGACAACCCCGCCTGCGCGCGGGTGCTGGAGAAGGCCGGGATGCGCCTGGAGGGCCGGCTGCGCGACCACGAGTTCGTCCGCGGCGCCTGGCGCGACTCGCTGGTCTACGCCCGGCTGGCCGACGACTGACCCTCCTCAGCGCACCGCGCGGGCGGTGTAGCGGAACCGCAGGTCGTTGTCGCGCGGCTTGCCCCGGCACGCCAGCCAGGTACCCCGCCAGCAGCGGTAGCGGCTGCTCGCGTCGGTCAACGTGAGCACGACCTGGGACACGCCGCCGCGCGAGAAGGTGACCCGCACCGTGCCGTTGCCGTGCCGGTTCAGCCGCACCCTCGTGGCCCGCAGCCGGCCGTCGCGCCGGTGGACCAGCACGGTGGCCTCGGCGCCGCGCACCCGGCCGGGCAGATCGAGCCGCACCTGCAGCCGCCACGGGCCGACCAGCGCCCTGCCCGGACGGAACGCGACGTGCCGGTTGGTGAGGTGGTCCATCCGCACGCTGCGCGCGCCGGTGCCCCGGTCGCCGCGGGTCAGCCGGAACGCCCGGGTCAGCGGGGCGCCGGTATAGGCCCGGCCCTCGTCGTACCAACGGCGTGGCACGCGGTTGCGGTAGCCGAAGTCGGCGAACAGGTCGCGCAGCCGCACGCCCCGGTCGGCGGTGACCCGGGCGACCGCCCGCATCGAGTACCGGCTGCGACGGCTGCCGCCGGCATGCCGCCACACATGGCGGATCACCCGGGGGCCGAAGCGCTCGCTGAGGAAGCGGAAGAAGACCCAGGAGCCGTACGTCGTCGCGTCGAGCGGCACGTGCGGGCGGCCCAACGGGCCCGCGGCGAGGAACTGGCGGTTGTCGTTGACGCCGTCGTAGACCTCGTCCTCGACCCAGGTTGCGGTGCCCTCCATCAGCCACGGGTCCTCGCGGAAGTCGTAGGCGCCCTGCACGGTGTGGAAGAACTCGTGCGCCGCGGTCACCCGCAGGTTGCCCCGCGGCGACCCGCCGAACTGGCGGCGGGAGTAGTCGTCGTCGAGCACGCAGTACGCGGACAGGGCGCGTGCGCCCTGCCTCGCGGCCGGGTCGTCGGTGACGCAGTAGCCGTAGATCCCGTCGCCACCGATGTCGGCGAGGTAGACGTCGAGCTTGCCGTTGGGACCGTGGCTGGCCGAGGCGTGGTCGCTCTTCGGCCGGCGGTAGTCGAGGTCGCCCACGACCGTGCGCCAGACGTGGCCGAGCGTGCCGGCCGTCGCCTCCACCTGGTTAGGCCTGCCGTCGTCGTCGCGGTCGGCCATCGGGGGCCGGTCGGCTGTGCTCTCCACCCAGTGCACGCACACGTGCCGCCCGCATGCGTGCTCCGACGGGGCGGTGTAGTGGTGCTCGCCCAGGCCGCCGCCGTCGGGGTCGGTCGGCCGGGCCAGCAGGGCCCGCCCCGCCCGCCGGTCGCGGGGTCCCAGGTCGTCGAGGCGGAGGGCGAGGTCGCGCAGCGCCAACGTGGTCGCCCGCGGCCGCGGCT
>JALZDI010000464.1 GCA_030862655.1 Actinomycetota bacterium
GTACGTGATCGCGCACGAGTACGGCCACCACGTGCAGGACCTGCGCGGCACCATGGCCGACGTACGCAGCCGGCAGGGCCGCAGCAGCGACGCCGTACGCCTGGAGCTGCAGGCCGACTGTTTTGCCGGGATGTGGGCGCGCTACGCCACCGGCGTCGAGGACGAGACCGGTCAGGTGTTCATCCAGCAGCTGACCCGTCAGGACATCGCCGAGGCGATCGACGCGGCCAGCGCGGTCGGCGACGACCGGATCCAGCGCCAGACGCAGGGCCAGGTGTCACCGGAGACGTGGACGCACGGGTCCGCGGCGATGCGGATGCGATGGTTCGAGACCGGTCGGGAGCGCGGCAGCCTGCAGGCCTGCGACACCTTCGCCGCCGGGGCCCTCTGACCCTCGTCTCCGCGCCGGTGGCTGAACGAGCGCGCGGCATTCGCCGCCGTCTCTCAGCCACGGCGACGGGCGGTAGTGTCGGCGGCATGGACGTCAGCCGCCGCAGCATCGTGAACACGCTGGCGTCCGGCGGCGGAGCGGCGCTCGGGGCGACGTTCCACCTGGTAGGCCGCATCCGGCCGGCTGCCAAGCCGCTGCACCCGCGTGGGCGGGTACTCCGCGCCACCCTGGTCCGCCGGGGCCTCGCCGTCCCGACGGGTGTGCGGTGGCTGGACCAGCCCGGCGTGGACGAGCTCGTCGTACGGGTGTCCCGCGCCATGGGATTGCCGGACGGGCTGCCGGACATCCATGGCCTGGCCCTTCGCGTGCCCCGCGTCTCGGGCCGCGACGGCGACCTGTTGTTCGCCACCACCGGCCGCGGTCGCATCACCCGGTACACGCTCACGCCCGCCCGCGCGGCGCAACGCCGGCCGCTGACCACGCTGCTGCCCTACCGCACGCCGACCGGCCCCCTGTTGCTGGCGGCGTTCCCCCGCGGCGGGGGCCGCTTCGACCTCGCCTGCGCCGCGCCCCGCGGTGACTGGCGGGTGTTCGCGGAGCTGACGCTGGGCGACGACCTGCTGCCCGACGCGGACCCGACGATCTCGTTCGACCCGATGCTCAACACCGTGCCGGGCCTCGAGCCGTACGAGTGGGTACGCCGGCTGCGCGAGGGCGCCTACGCCGAGGCGCGACGCACTCGCTGAGCCGGCGGCCGACGGGCCGTCAACGCTGGGAGGGCTCCCCCTCACCGGTCGGCTCGGACACCTCGATGGTGACGGCGCGGCTGCGCCGTACCGCATCCACCAGGACGCGCTGCCTCGGGTCGGGTACGGCGAGGAAGCGGCCCTGCGGCAGCTCCGCGATCCTGCGCAGCCGCGCATCGGCCAGCACCGACGACACGGCCGTCCGGTCACCGCCGACGACCAGCCCGTCGAGATCGCGTACCCGCGGCAGCAGCAGCCGCTGCGCGTGGTCGGCCGCCGTGCCGAACGCCGAGCGCGCCTGTGCCGCACGTCGGCGGGCGTACCGCTGCTGCGACCAGCCGCCGGCCTTGGTCTTGCCCTGGACGTAGCGGCTGCCGACCTTGCTCTCGATCAGTGCCGCGCCCTCGGCGACGCCGACGGCGTAGCCGCCGCGCCGCACGAGCAGCAGCCCGACGGTCCGGGGTCGCTGCACGTCGGCGACCAAGCCGTCCAGCGAGGAGAACACACCCGGCCACGGCGACCGCAGCAACGCCGCCGCGCCGTCCGGGGCGCTGATCAGCACACCGGCCTCGCCCGCGCGCACGTCGACGTCGCCGTGTCGTGCCACGAACCGGTCGACCCAGCCGGCCAGGCGCTCCGGCTCGACCTCGACGCGCCTGGTCAGCGGCTCAGACGTTGAAGCCGAGCGCGCGCAGCTGCTCGCGCCCGTCGTCGGTGATCTTGTCGGGGCCCCACGGCGGCATCCAGACCCAGTTGATGCGGAAGTCCTGCACCAGGCCCTCCAGCGCCATCCTGGTCTGGTCCTCGATCACGTCGGTGAGGGGGCACGCCGCCGAGGTCAGGGTCATGTCGATGACGGCGTTGTTGCCCTCCTCGACGTTCACGCCGTACACCAGACCGAGGTCGACCACGTTGATTCCGAGCTCGGGGTCGACGACGTCCTTCATCGCCTCCATCACGTCGTCCCCGGAGACCGCCCCTTGACCATGGAGCGGGCCGTCCAGGTCGACGTCGGGTAGATCCGTCATCGCAGGCTCTCCTC
>JALZDI010000124.1 GCA_030862655.1 Actinomycetota bacterium
GAGCTGGCCAGCGAGTGGGGCGTCGACACGTTGCCGGACGGAAAGACCGTCTGGTTCCGGCTACGCGACGGGCCCCACGGCGACCAGGCTCACCACTTCCACGGCGACCAGGCCCACCCCACAGACTCAGCAGATGTGGCAGGTCCAGCGGCAGAGACGTCCGGCGCGGGAAAGCTCGTGACCGTGCAGCTGCTCGAGGCGCCGGTGCTTCTTCTGCAGGCCTGGCAGCAGCACGGGCAGACGCTGCTGCGCGAATACTTGTTCGCCACCCTTGACCTCGGCGACGAGGCCTTGGAGACCCACGCGCACGCAAACGACGCCCTTGCCTGGCTGTCGGACCACCTGCCCGGGCCGGACTTGGACGACGTCGGCGCGATGGTCGTCCAGGACGGGGACAGCCGTCCGCGCACCGTGGTCGTGCGGCTGCCGGCGAACTCTGTCGCACACTTCACGGTCCTGTGCGACGCCCTCGCCGCCGCGCAGCAGCTGGCCGACCGGGGGCTGTTGCTCAACCACCCGAGCCAGCCCGAGCTGCACCAGTTGGGACGGTGGCTGTGTGACCAGGTCGACGTGCAGACGGCCGGAGGCCCGCCGAAGCCGTGGGCCATGCAGGTAGGACGACCGCCGCCAGCCGGAGTACCGCTGGAGTGGGACGCCTCGATCGTCACCCGCGCGACCGAGCCCGAGGTGGCCGCGGACGACACGAACCAAGTCATCGCGGTGAGCCCCGCCGCGCTGGACCTGCTCGGCTACGAGGACGAGCACGAGCTGGTAGGGGGACGTCTCCTTCAGATCATCCCCTCGCGGTTCCACGAGGCACACCTGACCGGTTTCACGCTGCACTTCCTGACCGGTCGCAACACGCTGCTGGGCCAGCCGATCACGGTCCCCGCACGGCGCTGGGACGGCACCGAGACGACGGTGGAGCTCCTGCTGCAGGCTCACACCGCCCCGCACGGCCGCAAGGTGTTCGTGGCGCGACTGCGTCCGCTCTGAGCACGCGGTCATTGGTCATGACCGGCCACCATTAGGCGCCCACGGCGCCCGTGAGCTCCTCGAGCGAAGGCCTGCCGGAGCGCCGACGTGTTGCGGGCGAGCACGTCCATCCCCGGGGGGCAGCCGACGGCCGGTGGTCGCCCCGCGGCGTGACGCGAACGCGCCCCTTCACTCAACGAGCATGAACACCGCCCGGTCGGGTACGGAGGCAGGTGGGCTGTCGCGACCATGCGCGCGCCACGACGGACGTACCGCAACCGAAGGGCCGCACAGGTGTTCTTCTTCTTCTCCAACCGGCTGGGATGCCTCGGCTCGCTGCTGGTCTCCGCACTGGTCACGCTGGTGCTCATCCTGGTGTTCTTCTGACGTGCCCGTTGCCTGAGCAGGTGCAGGCCGTTGGGGTGACCGAGCCAGCAGGTCGCCCGAATCGGCCCGGCTCTCACTGACCGTGGCACCCTGTCGACGCTCAGCCGCAGCACGGGCTGGCCGCCAGCCCTGCGGGTATGCGGTCGACGACTGGCTCGGCTTCTCCGCCTGCAAGGCAGCGGCCGGTGGATGACCCCACCTATCGACCTCGCGTGTGCTGCGAGATATGTCGGCTGCGCAGTCGCCATCGGGCCGATCGCGACGTACAACTCAGTCCCGCTGACGCCGCTGCTTCTTGGCCTCGGTGAGGTCGCTGAGCCGCTCGGCGTCGGCGCGGGCCTCGGCGGCGGCCTTACTGGTCTCGCGGGCGTCGTTCGTCTCCGCAGCCGCAGTGCGCTGGGCGGTCGCCTTCTTCGCCTCCGCGTGGGAGTCGACGCGCGCCTTGCCCTGCTCGGCCGTGGCGGTGCGGTTCGCGGCCCGCTTGTCGGCGGCTGCCTTCCTCGCCGAGACCGTCTTCGTGGCTTTGGCCTTGGCCTGCTCCTTGCCGCGCGCCTCGATGGTCTCGGCCTCGTCGAGACCCGATGCGACGCGCTCCTGGGCGGCGTTGCGCTTCTCGTCGGCCTCTCGGCGACCCTCGGCGGCGGTCTCGCGCGCCTGGTCACGGCGCGCCGCGGCCTCCTCCTCGAGCCGGGCCGCCATGCGGAGCTGGTCGGCGCGCTTGACGCGGTCGGCGCCCCGCTTGGCGATATCTGGGTTGCGGAGGACCGTACCGGCGAGCTTGTCGGCGGAGCCGATCGTCCGGTCAAGGGCCAGTCGCAGGCCCGAGTTCCTCGGGAGCTTGTCCGACACGGTGTTGTCGAGCAGCTCGACCGGAAGACGGGCGAGCTTGTAGGGAAGAGAGACGAGGTTGCTGATCATGGTGGTCCTCACTTGTCGGTCTCGGCGCGGAGCTCCGCGGCCCGCTGCTCGGCGGCGGCAGCTTCACGCTCGAGGCGGACCTTCTCCGCGGCGGCCTCCTGTTCGGTGGAGGTGGCGTCGGCGGCGACGTCCGCGGCCTCGCGCGCCCGGGATTCGGCGACCGCCTCGCCCCGCTGCTCGGCGGCCTTGCGATCGGCGGCTTGCTGGCGCTCGGCATCGCGGACCGCAGCAGCGTGCTCACGCTCCTGCTGCTGCTCCGCGGCGGCCTCCTCGCGCTGTGCCTTGGCGCGTACGGCCTCCTGGTGTTCGGCGGCCTCGCGGTTGGTCTCGCGCAGCTTCTGCGCAGCCTCCTCGCGCTTCGCGTCGGCGAGTGCATCCTCGGCGACAGCATCCTTGCGGTTCTTGGCCTCGGCCTGCTGCAGCTGTCCCTCCTCCACGAGGTCACCCTTGCCACCCACAGCCCCGGCGACTTCCTTGGCCTTGCCCGCGACGCTGTCGACCAGCCCCTCGCGGGCCTCCTTCGCATTGTCGTTGCTCATGCTGTATCCATGCCCGCTTGGCGCGAAACCACACGGTGCTGCGCGTGTGGTGTGGACCTCAAGGTCCCACCGTTGACAGCGATCGGGTCTACCGTCTCTGTACTGACATCTTCACCTTGGAGCCGGACACGCGATCCGAGTGGTCTCCTTCTGGTTCTGGCTCCTCCACGTACCACCTGAACGGCTTCGATCCTGCTTGGTTGCCGCCTGTCTCAGGCCAGGGGGCCACATGTTCTTCGCCGACGACGGATACCGCACTCCGGGCGAGCCCGGGGAGCAGAATCGCGCGGCGCAAGGTCTGTTCGAGACCGTGCGTCCTTCGTGGGTCGAGTCGTCGCTGTCGCGGCACATGCACTCCTCGGCTTTGTTGGGTCTTCCGGCTCCAGCATCTTCGGCGCCCGCTCATCATGGCCATAACGCGTGGCACAGGATCTGGTCAGCACGTTCGCCGTGGAGCTCGGTGAGGTCGCGCTGGTCCCCGGCACGGGCTCTTCTGGGTAACCGCGAAACGACACGCTCGTGTGAGACCGCAAGGTCGAGGGTGGCTTCGCGGGGATCACCACCCTGAAGCAGAGGATGCACGACCGGGTGGCGCCGCAGCGGAACCTCGTGCACGCCGCCGCCGCGACGCCGACCCTGACGGCAGGGTCTGACGCGTCAGCCGATCGCCGCAGTCCAACGGCTCTGCAGGAGCGCGCGACCGTCTTCGGTCAGCGCGCCATGCAGCCGCAGCCGCGCCACGCCGCCGTCGGGGTATACGTCCATCCGCACGTGTGTCGCGGGCCGCGAGTCCTCCAGCACGAACCGGTGCTGGGTGTCCGGCGCCAGCCGCGTCCGCGGCAGCAGCTCGAACCACTCGACGTCCTCGAGGCACCCGGCCGCGTCCGGGTGACGGCACCCGCGCAGGCGCTCCTCACCCGGCGCGTTACCCAGGAAGTACGACGTGTCGACCTCGGCCACGAACACGGTCCCCGCCTCAGCAAGCCGCACCACCACCCAGTCGTTGCCCTCGTCACGGCGGCGCGCGGTCTCCCAGCCCTCCCCCATGCTCCGGGCCCGTCCCGGCATGAGCAGGTTCTCGGGTGACCCGAAGAACCAGTCGGAGCAGCCGACCACCCGGCCGCCGTACTCGAGCGCCGCGAGGTCGAAGTGACCGAGTGCGTGCAACAGCCGCGGGTCCGGCAGCGGTTCGCCGAATGCGCGCAGCCGGGCCACGCCGCCGTCGGGGTAGATCGACAGCCGCACGTGCGTCCACCGGCGGGTCGACTCGACCGCGAACTCGTTCTCCGTGTCGCCCTTGAGGTCGGCCACCGGCACCAGCGGCTCCCACGCGGCTCCACGCAGCTCGTCGACGGCGGGGTATCCGTCGAGGCACACGCCCTCGACCGACGCCTGCGGCGGGAAGTTCCCCTTGAACCATGCCGTATCCACCACCACACGGTGCACCACACCCGGCACGCCCAGGCGGATGATCGCCTCGTCGTGCCCGGGTGCGCGGCGCCGCCTGGTCTCCCAGCCGTCGTAGACCTTGCCCTTGTGCCCGAACGTCGACGGGTCGTGCACCGGCGGGCCGGGGTTGAGGAGGTTCTCCCGCTCGGCGAACGCCTCGTCGTTGGCCCACACGACGCTGCCGCCCGTCGTGCGCACCGCCAGGTCGGTCCAGGTCCGCTCGTCCATCAGCACTCCCCTCGGGTCAGCAGGACGCCACGCGGGGTCCCGTCGACGATCCGTCCCCGCAGCCAGGTGCGTCGGACCACGCCCGTCAGCCGGTGACCGGCGTACGGCGTCAACGGGTGACGATGCCGCAACGCGCCCGCGTCGACCACGAAGCCCTGCTCAGGCGCGAACACCACCAGGTCGGCGTCGTTCCCCACCGCAATGCGTCCCTTCCGCTGCATGCCCACCAGTCCTGCCGGGCCGGAGGCCATCCAGCCCACCACCTGTGCCAGCTCGTGTCCCCGCGCACGCGCGGCCGTCCACACCAGGGGCAGCCCCAGCTGCAGCGAGGCGATGCCCCCCCACGCCGCGCCGAAGTCGCCACCGCCACGCAGCTTCAGCTCGGGCGTGCACGGCGAGTGGTCGCTGACCACGATGTCCACCAGCCCCCGGCCCAGCGCCTCCCACAGCACCTCCCGGTTGGCGGCGTCGCGGATCGGCGGGCAGCACTTGTACTCCGTCGCCCCCGGCGGCACCTCGTCGGCGGTCAGCGTGAGGTAGTGCGGGCACGTCTCCACGGTCAGGGCTACGCCGTCCGCCCGCGCCCGCGCGATCGTGGCCAGCGCGCCGGCCGACGACAGGTGCAGCACGTGCACCCGCGCGCCGGTCTCCCGGGCGAGGCGCTGCACGCACTCGATGGCGGCGTCCTCGGCCGCCGGCGGCCGGGAGGCGAGGAACCCGGCGTAGCCGGCGCCTTTCGCAGGTGGCGCCGACGACAGCACCGTGCCGTCCTCGGCGTGCACGATCAGCAGCGAACCCAGCCGGGCGACCTCGGTCATCGCGGCACGCAGCCCGTCCACCGACAGCGGCGGGAACTCCTCGACGCCACTATCGGTGAGGAAGCACTTGAACCCGAACACGCCGCCGGCGTGCAGCCCCGGCAGCTCGCCGACGCTGCCGGGGACGGCTCCGCCCCAGAAGCCCACGTCGACGTGGCACTGCTCGGCCGCGCTCTTGCGCTTCACCTGCAGCGCCGCTGCGTCGACCGTGGGCGGGACCGAGTTCAGGGGCATGTCGACGATCGTGGTCACGCCCCCGGCCGCCGCCGCGAGCGTGGCGGTGGCGAAGCCCTCCCACTCCGTCCGTCCCGGCTCGTTGACGTGCACGTGGGTGTCGACCAGGCCGGGCAGCAGTACCTCGTCGTCGGCGAGCTCGACCACCTCGGCGGTGTCGACCGGCGCGTCCGGACCCGCCACGTCGACGACCCTCCCGTCGCGCACGACCACCGTGCAGGCTCGCTCGCCGTCGGCCAGCACCGCTCGGCGCGCCCGGACCGCGAGGTCGGCGCTCATCGGCTGTCCCGGTAGGTGCGCCAGGAGGCGGACCCCGAGATGTCGACGAGCTCGGGGTGCTCGGCGTACTCGCGACGCAGCACCATCGCCAGCGACCCGCTTCCGTCGGCGAGCTCGACCACACCGAGCTCCAGGCCCGCCGGCTCCCCCGGGAGCAGCACGTCGCGCAGCTGCTCGTAGGTCATGTCGTAGACCTCG
>JALZDI010000125.1 GCA_030862655.1 Actinomycetota bacterium
CCCGCGGGGCGTTCGTGCAGTCTGAGCACAAAGACGCCGGTTGGTCAGGGCGAGAGCGTGAGGACCTGCAGCGCGGTCACGGCGTCGTCCTCGACGGTGACGCGGACCCGCTGGCCCCGGCGCAGCAGCCGCAGCCGGGTGCCGGCCAGCGCGTCGGCGGTGAAGGGCAGGCGGACGCCGTCGTCCAGCAGCACCGCCCCGCCCTGGGTCTGGGGGTCGTACTCGGACACCGTCGCCTGCACAGGGCCAGGCTAACCGGCCAGTGCGGCCAGCAGCCCGTGCCGCTCCAGCACGGCCCACGTGTGCGAGCCGACGCCGAGACCGACGGCCTCGCGCAGGTCGTCCCAGGTGTCCACGTCGCGACGCGCGCCGGCGAGACCGTCGGGGTCGAGCTCGCGGGCGCCGCTGGCCAGGTGCCGCTCGCGCGACCCCGCGCCGAAGTGGGGGTCGAGGTCCAGGTGCGGCGGGGCCGTCAGCAGGGTGGTGCCGTCGCCCGCCCGGTCGGCGAGGAAGGCACGCATCGAGGTGCCGGCACGCCGCAGCGCCCGGGCCAGCTCGTCCGGCCGCAGTGCGGGCAGGTCGCCGGACAGCACGGCGACGGCGAGGTCGCCGTACTGCTCGCGAACGAACGCGCGGCCGTGCTCGAGGGCGGGGTTCAGCCCGGCGTCGGGGGTGTCGGCGACGACGCCCGCGCCGAGCCCGCACATCGTGGCGGCCGCCTCCGGATCGTCGGTGACCACCACGACGCGGCTGACCGGGTCGGCGGCGCGCGCGGCGGCCACGCAGTCGGCGGGGAACGCGACGGCCAGCTCGGCCCGTTGCTGCGCGCTCACCCCGGTGAGGCGCGACTTCGCCACCGCGGCGCGCTTCACCGGGACCACCACGGCCCAGGCTGGTTCGGTCGGGTCGGCCATGGGGCATGATCCTGCCAGCCTGTTCGACACGTCGTGCGGTGGGCAGACAGACTGAGGCCGGTCGACGGACGAGGGGGCCGACGGAGAGGAGCGGGTGTGCGCACGCGTAAGCTCGGCTGGGCGTTCGCCTTCTGCGTCGCCGTGCTGCGGCCCCTGCTGATGGTCCTCACCCGCCACGACTGGCGTGGCACCGACCGGCTGCCGTCCACCGGCGGCTGTGTGCTCGTCGCCAACCACATCTCGCACGTCGACCCGATGACCTACGCCCACTTCGTCTACGACAGCGGCCGGCTGCCGCGCTTCCTGGCCAAGTCGGAGGTGATGGGGGTGCCCGTGATCGGCGCCATCCTCCGCAGCGCCGGGCAGATCCCGGTCTACCGCCAGTCCCGCAGCGCGTCCGAGGCGTTCCGCGCCGCGGTGGCCGCGGTGCGGCAGGGCGAGTGTGTCGTGGTCTACCCCGAGGGCACGATCACCCGCGACCCCGACCTGTGGCCGATGGTCGGCAAGACCGGGGCGGCGCGGATCGCCCTGTCGTCCGACGTGCCGGTGATCCCGACGGCGCAGTGGGGGGCCCAGCAGATCCTCTCGCCGTACGGCCGGCGGCCGCACCTCCTGCCGCGCAAGACCATCCAGGTGCGGGTCGGCGAGCCGGTCGACCTCGCCGACCTGCGCGCGCAGAAGCTGTCCCCCAAGGTGCTGCGGGAGGCGACGGACCGCATCATGGCCGCGATCACCGCCCTGCTGGAGGAGGTCCGCGGGGAGCAGGCGCCCGTGCTGCGCTTCGATCCCGCCTCCCAGCAGTTACCGAGCATCGGCAACCCCCGGCGGGCCGCGCCGGGTGGCGGACCTCCGGTGCGCCGTCGCTTCGGAAGGAGAGCACGATGAGCAAGGTCGCTGTGTTCGGGGCCGGCTCGTGGGGCACCGCGTTCTCGATCGTGCTCGCCGACGCCGGCAACGACGTGGCCATGTGGGGACGTCGTGAGGACGTGTGCGCGGCCATCTCCTCCGGGCACGAGAACCCCGACTACCTGCCCGGCATCCCGCTTCCCGCCTCGGTGTCCGCCAGCCACGACCCCGGCACCGTGCTCGCCGGCGCGGAGGCGGTCGTACTCGCCGTGCCCTCGCAGACGCTGCGGGACAACCTCACCGCGTGGGCGCCGCTGATCGACGACAACCTGCTACTGGTCAGCCTGATGAAGGGCGTCGAGCTCGGTTCCGCCAAGCGGATGAGCGAGGTGATCGCGGAGGTCACCGGTGCCGCCGACGACCGGGTTGCAGTGGTGAGCGGGCCCAACCTCGCCCGCGAGATCGCCAACCGGCAACCCACCACCAGCGTTGTCGCCTCCACCGACGAGAGCGTGGCCGAGCGGCTGCAGCAGATGTGCCACACCGCGGCGTTCCGTCCCTACACCAACACCGACGTGGTCGGCTGCGAGCTGGCCGGCGCCACCAAGAACGTGATCGCGCTGGCGGTGGGCATGGCCGCCGGGCTGGGCTTCGGCGACAACGCCCGGGCCTCGGTCATCACCCGGGGTCTGGCCGAGACCGCGCGGCTGGGGGAGGCCATGGGCGCGGACCCGCTCACCTTCTCCGGCCTGGCCGGGCTGGGCGACCTGGTCGCCACCTGCTCGTCACCGCTGTCGCGCAACCGCTCCTTCGGCGAGCAGCTCGGGCGGGGCATGACCGTCGACGAGGTCGTCAGCTCGACCCGGCAGGTGGCCGAGGGCGTCAAGTCGTGCGAGTCGATCCGCGAGCTCGCCCGCAAGCACGACGTCGAGATGCCGATCGTCGAGCATGTCGCGGCGCTGGTGCGCAACGAGATGACGCCGCGGGAGATGCTCACCAGCCTGGTGGCGCGGGCGGCCAAGCCCGAGCGCGGCTAGGCGTCGTCCAGGGCGGCGCTGAGGTCGCGCCAGAGGTCCTCCACGTCCTCGATGCCGACTGACAGCCGTACCAGCCCCTCGGGGATGGTGTCGGGCTCGCCGGCCCAGCGCCGGCGTCGCTCCAGCGTCGACTCGACCCCGCCCAGGCTGGTCGCGTGAACCCACACCGAGGTCGCCTTCGTCAGCGCGTCCGCGGGAGCCGCGCCCCCGCGGACCACCACGGCCACCATGGTCCCGAAGCCGGGGTAGCGCACCTCCTCCAGCGCCGGGTGACCGCGCAGCCGCTCGACCAGCTCGCGCGCGTTGGCCTGCGCGCGCTCCATCCGCACCGACAGCGTGCGCAGCCCGCGCAGCGCCAGCCAGGTCTCGAACGGGCCGGGGATCGCGCCGAAGCCGCGCCGCCGTTGGTCGAACGCCTGGTACGTCGCGTCGTCCGCGGTCACCAGCGCGCCGAGCACGACGTCGCTGTGCCCGGCGAGGAACTTTGTCGCCGAGTGCACCACCACGTCGGCGCCGAGCTCGAGCGGCCGCTGCAGCAGCGGCGTCGCGAACGTGTTGTCCACGACTGCGGTCACGCCCGCGTCGTGTGCGCCGCGGCAGATCGTCTCGACGTCGGCGACCTCCATGGCAGGGTTGGTCGGCGACTCCAACCACAGCAGCGCCGCGTCGTCGCAGGCCTTGAGCACGGCCTCGGTGTCGGTCACGTCCACGAGCCGCACGCGTAACCGTCCGCGCTGCTCCATGTCGGCGAGCTGGGCCAGCGTGCCCAGGTAGCAGTGCTGCGGCGCGACCACGGCCTCGCCGTGCGCGACCAGGTCGAGCACCGTGTGCACGGCCGCGAGCCCGGAGGAGAACGCGAGTGCCCGTCCGCCCTCCAGCCGGCCCAGCACGTCCTCGAACGCCGTCCACGTCGGGTTGCCGTAGCGGCCGTACTCGGTCTCGCCGCCGGCGACGTAGGTGGAGGCCAGCACCAACGGCGGGTTCAGCGGGCTGTCCGCGACGTGGTCCGGACGCCCCGCCGTGACGGCGACGGTCGCGGGGCTGGCGGAGGGTCCGGCGCGGCCGGGCTCTGGGGTCTGGGTGCTCATGCGGTGATTGTCCCAGGGGCTGGCGAGCCGGGCACGTCCTGTCCCGGAGCGGGGGTAGGGTCGGGCCGATGTCTGAGCAGCCCCACGCCTCCAAACCTCGTGTCGCCGTCGTGTTCGGGGGGCGGTCCAGCGAGCACGGCGTCTCCTGCGTGACCGCCGGTAGCGTGCTGCGGGCGATCGACCGGCAGCGGTACGACGTGGTGCCGGTCGGCATCGCCACGTCGGGGCAGTGGGTGCTGGAGGCCGACGACGCCGACCGGCTGGCCATCACCGGCGGCGCGCTGCCCGAGGTGGACGAGAAGGCCGCCCCGGTGGTGCTGTCCAGCCGCGACCTGGTGGTGACCGAGGCCGGCGACGTGCCGCGGGTGATCGGCGAGGTCGACCTCGTGTTCCCGGTGCTGCACGGGCCCTTCGGAGAGGACGGCACCCTCCAGGGGCTGCTGGAGATGGCCGGGGTGCGCTACGTCGGCGCCGGCGTGCTGGCCAGCGCGGTCGGCATGGACAAGCACTACATGAAGGTGGTCTTCCAGGCGGCAGGCCTGCCGGTCACGCCGTACACCGTCGTCACCCCGCGGCTGTGGCGCACCGACCCCTCGTCGTGCCGCGAGTCGGCGGCGGCGCTGGGCTTCCCGCTGTTCGTCAAGCCGGCCCGGGCCGGGTCCAGCTTCGGCATCAGCAAGGTGCACGGGCCCGGTGAGCTCGACGACGCCATCGCCTACGCGCAGCAGCACGACCCCAAGGTGCTGGTCGAGGCGTTCGCCGCCGGTGCCCGCGAGATCGAGTGCGGGGTGCTGGAGAGCCTCGGCGACGGCCCGCCGGAGGCCAGCGTGGTCGCCGAGATCAAGGTCGGCGGCGACCACGAGTTCTACGACTTCGAGGCCAAGTACCTCCCGGAGGAGGCCACCGAGCTCGACATCCCCGCCGACGTCGGCGGCGACGTGAGCGACCGGGTCCGCGACCTGGCCGTGCGCGCGTTCCAGGCGATCGGCGCCGAGGGTCTGGCCCGGGTCGACTTCTTCGTGATGCCCGACGGCGCGGTGGTGATCAACGAGATCAACACCATGCCCGGGTTCACCCCGACCTCGGTGTTCCCGCGCACGTGGGCGGCCACCGGGCTGGACTACCCCGCACTGGTCGACCGGCTGCTCACGCTCGCGGCCGAGCGCCCCGTCGGCCTGCGCTGAGCGTCGCCGTCACACGCACGGGTCCCGCTCCGGCACATGAGCCTTGATCGCGTCGGCGAGGTCGACCAGCGGGTCGGCGGCCGGTTCGTAGGCGTAGGGCACGTACACCTGCACGTTGGTGCTGCGCCCGATCGTGGTGAAGCGGAAGCCGTCGTGGCGCTGCTCGGCGAACCAGCCGACGCCCTCCACCTCGGCGCACGGCGACGACGGCGTCAGCGCGGGCGGCGCCGTCACCCCGCAGCGCAGCACGATCGCCGGGTCCCCCCAGGCCGCGGCCAACACGTCCTCGGGGCTCACCGGCCGCTGCTGCTGCCGGTCCACGGTGCGCGGCACGGCTGCCAGCAGGGCGGAGCACCGCGTCGGTCCGCGCGTCGGCCCGGCCACCTCGACCGAGCCGGGGGCGCACCCGGCCAGCAGAGCGCCCAGGCACGACAGGGCGCCCGCCACGGACGCGAGCCGTGACGGGCGCCGACGCGGGTGGAGGCGTCTGGCCTCGCCCCAAGGACCCCTCAGATGTGCACCACCGGGCAGGTCAGCGTGCGGGTGATCCCGGGCAGCGTCTGCACGCGG
The DNA here is from genome assembly GCA_030862655.1 of Actinomycetota bacterium. Next base: position 5,640 of record JALZDI010000125.1, read on the forward strand.
GCGACGACGAGCTTGCCGAGCTCGTCGACGTTGCGGGCCTCGGCGCGCACGATCACGTCGTAGGGTCCGGTGACGTCCTCGGCGAGGGTCACACCCTTGACCTCCGCGATCGACTGGGCGACCTCGGCGGCCTTGCCGACCTCGGTCTGGATAAGGATGTAGGCCTGAACCACCACAGTTGTCCTCCGGTCCTCGGGGTCGCAGCGCGCTCACGCTACCGCACGACACGCAACCAGACAGAAGGGTGCAGCGCATGACGCAGGCGCAGCAGCGGACGGTCGCCGACCTGGGGGAGTTCGGGCTGCTCGAGCAGATCCAGCCGGTGTTCGTCCAGGGCGAAGACGTCGTGGTGGGTCCCGGCGACGACGCTGCCG
>JALZDI010000126.1 GCA_030862655.1 Actinomycetota bacterium
CAACCCGAAGCACACCCCGGCCGCGAGCCGCCAGGGCCGCAGCAGCATCGCGCGCACCGGGCCGCAGCCCGCGATACGCGAACCGTCCGGCTCGCTCAGCCGGAGCAGCCGTGCCCGGCCCCACTCGCGGTCGGCGGCCAGGCACGCCACTGCGCACACCAGGAAGAAGGTCAGGAAGACGTCGAGCAGCGCCAGCCGCGACATCACGAAGTGCAGGCCGTCGAAGCACAGCAGCAGCCCGGCGACGCAGCCGAGCAGCGTGGAGCCGGTGAGCTGTCGTACCAGCCGGGCCAGGACCAGCACGGTCAGCGCCCCCACCAGGGCGGCCGACACCCGCCAGCCGAACGAGTCCATGCCGAAGGCCCACTCTCCGGCGGCGATCACCCACTTGCCGGCGTCGGGATGGACGTAGTAGCTGGTGTCGGGCTTGAACAGGCCGGTCAGGTCGCCGCGCACGAGCATCTCGTCGGCCTTGTCGACGGTGTCGCGGACGAAGCCGAACCTCAGCAGCGAGTACGCGTCCTTGGCGTAGTAGGTCTCGTCGAACAGCAGCGCGTTGGGATGGCCGAGCCGCCACAACCGCAGCAGTGCGGCGAGCAGCGCCACCGCGACCGGGCCGGACCACCCGGCGCGGCCGTCGCCGCGGTCCAGCAGCGGCCGCATCCGCTCCCGCGCGCGCGGCTGGACCCCGCCCTCGTTGGTGTGCCCCAGCGCCGCGGCACGCGTGGCTGGGGGTACGGCGGTCGGCACGCGCACATCGTACGGATGCTGAGATGCTGGGACGGTGACGTCTCCTCCCGGTGCAGCCTCGCGCGGCACGGGCCTGCTGGTGCTCGCGGCGTCCCCGATCGGGCGGGTCGAGGACGCGCCCCCGCGGCTCGGCAGCGAGCTCGCGGGTGCCGACGTCGTCGCGGCCGAGGACACCCGGCGGCTGCGCCGGCTGTGCGAGCGGCTCGGCGTCGACGTGTCCGGACGCGTGGTGTCCTACTTCGAGGGCAACGAGGCTGCACGGACCGACGAGCTGCTGGCGGCGCTGCGCGACGGCGCCCGGGTCGTGCTGGTCACCGACGCCGGCATGCCCAGCGTCTCCGACCCCGGGTACCGCCTGGTCGCGGCCGCGGTGGCCGACGACATCGCGGTGACCGCCGTACCCGGGCCGTCGGCGGTGCTGACCGCGCTGGCGGTGTCGGGGCTGCCGGTCGACCGTTTCTGCTTCGAGGGTTTCCTTCCGCGCAAGGCCGGAGAGCGTAGCCGTCGGCTGGCCGAGCTCGGCGAGGAGCCGCGCACGATGGTGTTCTTCGAGGCGCCGCACCGCACCGCCGAGGCGCTGGCGGCGATGGCCGACGCGTTCGGCGCCACTCGCCGCGCGGTGGTGTGCCGGGAGCTGACCAAGACCTACGAGGAGGTACGCCGGGCGACACTGGCCGAGCTGGTCGACTGGGCCGCGAGCGGTGTCCGCGGCGAGGTGACCCTGGTGGTGGCCGGGAGACCGGCCGACGACGTGGTCCTCGGCGACGACGAGGTGGCCGGGCTCGTCGACCGCGCCGAGCGGGAGGGTCTCTCGCGGCGCGACGCCGTCCTCGCCGTGGCGAGGGACACCGGGCTCGGCCGTCGCCGGGTCTACCAGGCGGCCCACCGCCGCTGAGCCCGGTCGCGCGGCGGCCTCTAGGATCGCCAGGGTGAGCCGCCATGTCCTGTCTGCCGTCGCCTGGCCGTACGCCAACGGCCCGCGCCACATCGGGCACGTGTCCGGTTTCGGCGTGCCCTCCGACATCTTCAGCCGCTACATGCGGATGGCGGGCAACCAGGTGCTGATGGTCTCCGGCACCGACGAGCACGGCACCCCGATCCTGGTGCAGGCGGAGAAGGAGGGCGTCTCGCCCCGCGAGCTCGCCGACCGCTACAACCGGATGATCGTCGAGGACCTGCACGGTCTCGGCCTGTCGTACGACCTGTTCACCCGCACCACCACGCGCAACCACTACGCGGTGGCGCAGCAGATGTTCAAGACGGTCTACGACAACGGCTACATGATCCCGAAGACGACGATGGGCGCGATCTCGCCCTCCACCGGCCGCACGCTGCCCGACCGGTTCATCGAGGGCACCTGCCCGATCTGCGGGTACGACGGGGCGCGCGGCGACCAGTGCGACAACTGCGGCAACCAGCTCGACCCGGTCGAGCTGAAGAACCCGCGCAGCCGGATCAACGGCGAGACCCCGAAGTTCGTGGAGGCCGAGCACTTCTTCCTCGACCTGCCGGCCCTGGCCGACACCCTCGGCGACTGGCTGAAGACGCGCACCGACTGGCGCCCCAACGTGCTGAAGTTCTCGATGAACCTGCTCGACGACGTGCGCCCGCGGGCGATGACCCGTGACATCGACTGGGGCATCCCGGTTCCGCTGGAAGGCTGGGAGGACAACCCCAACAAGCGGCTCTACGTCTGGTTCGACGCGGTGATCGGCTACCTGTCGGCGTCGGTGGAGTGGGCCCGGCGTCTCGGTGATGACGACGCCTGGAAGGCGTGGTGGACCGACCCGGCCGCACAGTCCTTCTACTTCATGGGCAAGGACAACATCACGTTCCATTCCCAGATCTGGCCCGCCGAGCTGCTGGCCTACGACGGCAAGGGCGCGCACGGAGGCAGCCCCGGTGAGTTCGGTGAGCTGCAGCTGCCGACCGAGGTGGTGAGCAGCGAGTTCCTCACCATGGAGGGCCGCAAGTTCTCCACCAGCCGTTCGGTCGTGATCTACGTGCGCGACTTCCTCGAGCGCTACGACGCCGACGCGCTGCGCTACTTCATCGCGGTCGCGGGCCCGGAGACCCAGGACACCGACTTCACCTGGTCGGAGTTCCGCCGCCGCAACAACGACGAGCTCGTCGACACATGGGGCAATCTCGTCAACCGGACGATTTCGATGATGGCGAAGAACGTCGGCTCGATCCCGAAGGCGGGCGAGCTCACCGACGCGGACCGTGACCTGTTGACCGCCTCGCGGGCCGCCTTCGGCGCCGTCGGCGGGCTGATCGAGCGGCACCGGCAGAAGCAGGCGATCGGCGAGGCGATGCGGGTGGCCGCCGACGCCAACGCCTACCTGTCGGCACAGGAGCCGTGGAAGCTGAAGAACACCGACCCCGAGCGGATGCGCACCGTGCTGCACGTGGCGGCGCAGGTCGTCGACGACTGCAACCGGCTGCTGGCGCCCTTCCTGCCGCACTCGGCGCAGCAGGTGTCGGACGCGCTCGGCCACACCGGTGCCGTCTCCCCGGGGCCGGAGATACGCGAGGTCGACGACCTCGACGGCGGCCCGGCGTACCCGATCCTCACCGGCGAGTACTCCGAGCAGGCGCCGTGGGAGTCGCGCCCGCTCGACGTGGGCACGCCGCTGCGGGCGCCGAAGCCGATCTTCAAGAAGCTCGACCAGAGCGTGGTCGACGAGGAGCTGCGCCGGCTGGAGGACGAGGCCGGCGGGGACGACGGATGACGGCAGCCGATGAGTGAGCGCGACAGCCGGCCCCCGGTGCCGGACCCGCTGCCGCACCCGGTGGTCGACAACCACTGCCACCTCGACATGTCGGCCGCGCGCGACGGGGAGCCGCTGTCCGTCGCGGAGGCGCTGCGGCTGTCGGCCTCGGTGGGGGTCACGCGCATCGTGCAGATCGGCTGCGACCTCGCCGGTGCCCGCTGGGCCGTCGACACCGCGCGCGAGCACGACGCCGTCGTGGCCGGGGTGGCCCTGCACCCCAACGAGGCGCCACGCCTTGCCGGCAAGGCGTCGCTCGACGACGCGCTGGCCGAGATCGACGCGTTGGCAGGGTGGAGCGACCGGGTGCGCGCGGTCGGCGAGACCGGGCTGGACTACTACCGCACCGAGCCGCCTGGACGCGACGCGCAGCACGCGTCGTTCCGCGCGCACATCGCGCTGGCCAAGAAGCACGCCAAGACGCTGGTGGTCCATGACCGCGAGGCGCATGACGACGTGCTGCGGATCCTCGACGAGGAAGGCCATCCCGCGCGCGTGGTCATGCACTGCTTCTCCGGCGGCGCGGACTTCGCGCGGGCGTGTGTGGAGCGCGGGTTCTGGCTGTCGTACGCGGGCACCGTGACGTTCAAGAACGCCGAGCCGCTGCGCGCGGCGCTGCAGGTGACACCGCCGGACCGGGTGCTGGTGGAGACCGACGCGCCGTTCCTGACGCCGATGCCCTACCGTGGCCGGCCCAACGCGTCGTACCTGGTGCCGCTCACTCTGCGCTCGATGGCGCAGACGCTCGGCGCCGACCTCGCCGGGCTGTGCCGGCAGGTCGACACCAACACCGAACAGGCGTTCGGAGGCGCCTGGTAGCGGGCGGTCGCGCAGTCTCGGCGCGGATGGTGCGCGTAGCGGGCGGTCGCGCAGTCTCGGCGCGGATGGTGCGCGTAGCGGGGCGGTCGCGCAGTCTCGGCGGGAGGGTTGGGGCGGCGGGGCACGGGGACGAAGGCCCGTGTGGCGTGACTTGACGGTGATATCCGTTATGCGGACGCAAACGGGTGTTTCGGGTCACGAAGCTTGGCGTGTCGGTGGACGTCTCGTTAGTGTCCCCTGTCGTTGGCCGGGATCGGGGAAGTCCCGGGCAGTCAACCACCTTGAGTTGCCCAAGCTCAGGTGTGTCGCGCGGACGAGGCGCGGCCCTCCTGGTAACGCTGGGCCTTGAGTGCTGCCCGTCCGTACCCGGAACGCACTACCCCTGGAGCATCGTGCGGAAGAAGATCGGAATCATCGCAGCGGTCACGGTGGCGCTTTTGTCCGTGATCGGGGCGGGATTCGCCTACGCCACCAAGAACAAGACGGTGACCCTGTCCGTCGACGGCAAGGTGTCGGAGGTCTCCACCGACGGCAGCACCGTCGCGGAGGTGCTGGAGAGCGAGGACATCTCGATCGACAAGCACGACGCGGTCGCGCCGTCGCTGTCCTCGACCATCGACGACGGCTCGCGCATCGCGGTCCGGCTCGGCCGCGAGCTCACGCTGAAGATCGACGGTGACAAGGAGCAGTACTGGGTCACCGCGAACAGCGTGAACGAGGCGCTGGGCCAGCTGGGCTTCCGGTTCAGCGAGGCCGAGCTGTCCGCCAGCCGTAGCGCGCCGATCGGCCGCGACGGCATGGCCCTGGCCGTGGCGACCGAGAAGGCAGTCACCGTGGTCGAGGGCGACGAGAAGCCGCGCAAGGCGACGACCAACGCGGTCACGGTGGAGCAGGCCCTGGCCGACCTCGAGATGAAGCCGAACCGGCTCGACCGGGTCGAGCTCACCGAGGCCGCGACCGTGCCCGACCGCACGCAGGCCCCCGTCGCCCAGCCCGACCAGGCCAAGGGCGATCAGGCCGAGCTGATCACCATGGGCAAGGAGGCCGAGAACACCGAGATCGACGACGGCACCAAGATCGTGCTGACCCGGGTCAGCAAGGTCGAACGGTCGCGCACCGTGGAGCTCGACGCCGCCACCCTCGTCCGCTACAGCGACAGCATGTTCGAGGGTCAGGAGAAGGTGACCCGCGACTCCCAGGACGGGCTCGAACGCATCACCACCGAGTTCACGCGGGAGAACGGCGAGCGTGTCGACAGCCGGGTCCTCGACACCGAGATCCTGCGCGAGCCGGTGCGGGCGATCGTGGTGAAGGGCACCAAGGAGCGCCCCGAGCCCGAGCCGCAGCCGACGGCGAACTACGCCTCCGGCAGCACCGTGTGGGACCAGCTCGCCGAGTGTGAGTCCGGTGGCAACTGGGCGACCAACACCGGCAACGGCTACTACGGTGGTCTGCAGTTCAGCTACGACACCTGGCAGGCCTACGGCGGTGGCGCCTACGCCGAGACCGCCAACCTGGCCAGCCGCGAGCAGCAGATCGCGATCGCGGAGAAGGTGCAGGCCGCCCAGGGCTGGGGCGCCTGGCCCTCCTGCGCCGCCGAGCTGGGGTTGTACTGAGTGTGACAATCCGGCTGTGAGCCAACAGCCGCACGACACCGCATCGT
>JALZDI010000127.1 GCA_030862655.1 Actinomycetota bacterium
GCTCCAGGCCGGCCGTGCGCAGCCACGCCAGCCCGCGGTCCAGCCGGTCGGGCGGCACCGGCCCCGACGGCGTCACCACGGCCACCCGGTCACCCTGGTCGAGCAGCGGGGGCATCGTCAGGGGCCGCACCGCTCAGCCTGCGACCGGCGGAGGTCCGCCCGGGATCGGCGCCCGCGGGTCGTAGGGCTCCCGGGTGTAGACGAACGTGGCGATGTCAAGGTGCGAGACGGTGCCGTCCTCGCGGCGGACGACCCGCAGGGTCTCGCCGAGGTGGTAGCCGGACAGCCCGCGGTAGGTGTCCTCACCGGCGCGGCGGAACCGGAACTCCTTGCCCCCGCCCGCCGCGGTCAGCCTCAGCTCGCTGCCGTCGGTGCGCATCACGAACGGTGCGTGCCCCCAATGCCACACCCCGAGCAGCTCGCGAAGTTGCCCGGGCACCGAGGCGGTCGGCTGCCACTCCGCCGGCACCGCAGGCTCGTGCGCGAGCACGGTGTCGACCAGCGTGCGTGTCAGGCCGACCCCGTCCAGGCCGTACCCGCCGTTGCTGAGTACGACGGCGCCGACGCCGGTCTCGCGGTCCACGAACATGGCCGAGGCGAACCCGGGGACCGACCCGCCGTGACCGACCAGCACGCGCGGCCCGGGTCCGCTCATCTGCAGGCCCAGTCCGTACGCCCCGGCGAGGTCGTCGCCGGGCAGGGCGCCCTGCACCGTGGCCATCTGCCTCAGGCTGTCGGCGCTGAGCACGTCTGCCGGCGGGTCGACCAGCGCGTGCATCCAGCGCGCCAGGTCGGCGACCGTGCTCCACAGCTGGCCGGCCGGGGCCATCGCCCCGGAGTCGTGCGCCGGCTCGGGCGTGAGCGTGCCGGCCAGGGCATCCACCGCGAAGCCGTCGGCCGCCGGAGGCTCGGCGGCGTACGTCGTACGGTGCAGGCCCAGCGGCTCCAGCACCGACCGGCCGAGCGCCTGCTCCCACGCGCACCTGCGTAGCCGCGCCACAACCTCGCCCAGCACCGCGAAGCCGAGGTTGGAGTAGTGGAACTCCTGCCCGGCCGGCAGCGCCGCGCCCGACTCGAGGTTGTCCTTCACCAGCTCGTCGTAGCTGCGGCCGGGCGCGCGCTCCCACCACGCCCCGGCAGGCTCGGCCTGCATGCCGGAGGTGTGCGCCAGCAGCGACCGCAGCGTGCGGTCGGCGTACGGGCCCTCGGGTACGTGCTTGCCGACGGCGTCACCCAGGTCGAGCAGGCCCTCGTCACGCAGCTGCATGACCTGCGCCGCGACGAACGTCTTGGTGATCGAGCCGATGCGGTACTGCGTGTCGGCGTCGGGCCGGTCGTCGCCGTCGGCCCGCACACAGCGCCCGCGTCCGGCCGACCACGCCACCGCTCCGTCGCGCAGCACGGCCGCCACCACCGACGGGAGCCGGCCGTCGACCTGGGCCCGGGCGAGCGCCGCGGTCAGGTGTACGTCGGTCGACGGCAGCACCGGGGCGTCCGACATCGCTGGTGCTACTCCGCGAACGCGGACGGGTCGGGACAGGAGCACATCAGGTTGCGGTCGCCGTACGCCTGGTCGATGCGCGCGACCGGGGGCCAGTACTTGTCGTCACCATGACCTGCGGGGAACACCGCACGGTCGCGGGTGTAGGACCGCTCCCACTTCCCGGCCAGCGCCCGGACGGTGTGCGGAGCCCCGCGCAGCGGCGAGTCCTCGGCGCTGACCCGGCCGTCGAGCACCTCGTCGATGTCGTGCCGGATCGCGATCATCGCGTCGCAGAACCGGTCGAGCTCGCGCAGGTCCTCGGACTCGGTGGGCTCGACCATGAACGTGCCCGCGACCGGGAAGCTCATCGTCGGTGCGTGGAAGCCGTAGTCGATCAGCCGCTTCGCCACGTCATCGACGGTGACCCCCGACCGCTTGGACAGGTCGCGGACGTCGAGGATGCACTCGTGCGCCACCAGGCCCCCGTGGCCCTGGTAGAGGACCGGGTAGTGCTCGCCCAGCCGCCGGGCGACGTAGTTGGCCGACAGCACCGCCTCGGCGGTGGCCTCGGCCAGCCCGACCGCGCCCATCAGGGCGATGTAGGCCCACGAGATCGGCAGGATGCCGGCCGAGCCGTAGGGCGCGGCGCTGACCGGGCCGATGCCCTCGCGCCGGGCCGGGTCGGGGTGCATCGGGTGGCTGGGCAGGAACGGCGCCAGGTGCTCGGCGACAGCCACCGGGCCGACCCCCGGCCCTCCCCCGCCGTGCGGGATGCAGAACGTCTTGTGCAGGTTCAGGTGCGACACGTCGCCGCCGAACTCGCCCGGCTTGGCGTAGCCGAGCAGCGCGTTGAGGTTGGCGCCGTCGACGTAGACCTGGCCGCCGTGCTCGTGCACGGTGTCGCACAGGGTGCGGATGCCGTCCTCGTAGGCGCCGTGCGTCGACGGGTAGGTGACCATGATCGCCGCGAGGTCGTCGGCGTGCTCGTTGCACACCTGCTTGAGGTGGTCGAGGTCGACGCTGCCGTCGTCGGCGGCCTTGACCACCACGACGCGCATCCCGGCCATCACCGCGGAGGCGGCGTTGGTGCCGTGCGCGCTGGACGGGATCAGGCACACGTCGCGCCGCTGTCCGCCGTTGGCCCGGTGGTAGGCGCGGATCGCCAGCAGGCCCGCGAGCTCGCCCTGCGAGCCGGCGTTGGGCTGCACCGACACCGCGGCGTAGCCGGTGACCTCGGCCAGCCAGCCCTCCAGCTCCTTGATCAGCTCGTCGTAGCCCGCGGCGTCCTCGGCGGGCGCGAACGGGTGCAGGTCGGCGAAGCCGGGATAGCTGATCGGCTCCATCTCGGTGGTGGCGTTGAGCTTCATCGTGCACGAGCCGAGGGGGATCATCCCCCGGTCGAGGGCGTAGTCCTTGTCGGACAGGCTGCGCAGATAGCGCAGCATCGCGGTCTCCGACCGGTGCTCGTGGAACACCGGGTGCTGCAGGTACGGCGAGCCGCGGCGCAGCGCGTCGGGCAGCGCCTCGGGGGTGTCGCGGTCGAGAGCCTCGAGGTCGACCGGTCCGACACCGAACGCCTCCCACAGCGCCTCCAGGTGCGCACGGCTGGTGGTCTCGCCGGTGGCGACGCCGACGTGGTCGTCGTCGACCCGGCGCACGTGGATGCCCCGCTCGTGCGCGGCGGCGACCACCTCGGACGCCCGCCCCGGGACCCTGGCGAGCACGGTGTCGAAGAACTCCCGGTGCACCACCTCGACCCCGCCCGAGCACAGCCCCGCGGCCAGCAGCGCGGCGTAGCGGTGCGCCCGGGTCGCGATCGCGCGCAGACCCTCGGGCCCGTGGTAGACGGCGTACATCGCGGCCACCACGGCCAGCAGCACCTGCGCGGTGCAGATGTTGGAGGTGGCCTTGTCGCGGCGGATGTGCTGCTCGCGGGTCTGCAGCGCCAGCCGGTAGGCCGGCCGTCCCTCGGCGTCGACCGAGACACCGACGAGCCTGCCGGGCAGGTGCCGCTCCAGGCCGGCGCGCACGCAGATGTACCCGGCGTGCGGGCCGCCGTAGAACATCGGCACGCCGAACCGCTGGCTCGACCCCACCACGACGTCGGCGCCCATCTCGCCGGGCGGCCGCAGCAGGCACAGCGCGAGCAGGTCGGCGGCGACCACCACCATGCCGCCGCGCTCGTGCGCCTGCTCGACCAGTGCGGCGGGGTCGCGCAGCACGCCGCTGGCGCCGGGGTACTGCAGCAGCACACCGGAGATCTCGCCGTCGGGCAGGCCGTCGGCGTGCACGTCGCGGACCTGCACCTCGATGCCGAGCGCCTCCGCCCGCGTCTGCACGACCGCCACCGTCTGCGGCAGCGTCTCGGCGTCGACGACGAAGACGCCACCGCCCCGCTTGCGGTCGGCCCGCCGTACCAGCGTCATCGCCTCCGCCGCGGCGGTCGCCTCGTCGAGCAGCGAGGCGTTGGCGGTCTGCAGCCCGGTCAGGTCGGCGACCATCGTCTGGTAGTTGAGCAACGCCTCCAGCCGGCCCTGGGAGATCTCCGGCTGGTACGGCGTGTAGGCGGTGTACCAGGCGGGGCTCTCCAGCACGCGCCGCCGGATCACCCCGGGCGTGACCGTGCTGGAGTAGCCCAGCCCGATCATCGGCTCCAGTGCACGGTTGCGGCCGGCGAGGTCACGCAGTCGCTGCAGGGCCGCGCTCTCGGTCACCGGCTCGGGCAGCCGCAGCGGGATGTCACTGCGGATCGACGGGGGCACGGCGGCATCCATCAGCTCGGGCAGCGAGCCGAAGCCGACTGCCTCCAGCATCTGGTCCTGCTCGGCGCGGCTGGGTCCGATGTGGCGGGAGCTGAACGGTGCGGCGCCGTCGAGGTCGGCGAGGGTTACATGCTCAGACATAGGTGCTTTGAACCTACCAGCACCCGGTCGTGCGGGCCGTGCGCGCTCAGCCGGTCAGCCGGGCCCGGCGACGCGCGGCCAGCTCGTCGGGCAGACCGCTCGCGTCGGGACGGTCGGCGCGCTCGCTGGGAAGATCGGCCAGCGACCCCTCGATCTCGCGCCAGACGCCGCCGATGGCGATCCCGAAGACCCCCTGGCCGCCGGCCAGCAGGTCGATCACCTCGTCGTCGGAGGTGCACTCGTAGACGCTGGCGCCGTCGCTCATCAGCGTGACGCGGGTGAGGTCGTCGGTGCCGCGCTCACGCAGGTGGTGCACCGCGCCGCGGATCTGCTGCAGCGAGATACCGGCCTCGAGCAGCCGCTTGATCACCTTCAGCAGCAGCACGTCGCGGAAGGAGTACAGCCGCTGGGTGCCCGACCCGGTGGCCGCGCGCACGGTGGGCTCGACCAGCCCGGTGCGCGCCCAGTAGTCCAGCTGGCGGTAGGTGATGCCGGCCGCGCTGCAGGCCGTCGGACCCCGGTAGCCGACGTCCTCGGGCAGCGGGGAGACGTCGTCGTCGAACAGCAGGCCCTGCGCGCCCGCGTCGCGGGCGGCGTCGGACCGCGTGGACTGCTCCGCACGCTCGGCCGCGCCGGCTGCCTGTCCCGTCTTGTCACTCTTGCCTGTCACGCGGACCTCCGGAGTCTGTGTCGTCCTCGTGGCGCGGCCCGCGTGGGGAAACACACAGGTGGAGTTACGTCGAGGACGTTCACAAGCCACGGTATGCGGGTGGCGGGGGCCGGTCAACGAACCCCTGCCATCCAGACCCCGCGTGTCGCAAGTCTCAACCTCAGGTAGAGGGTTAACCCTGGCGGGCCGCGCTAGGACTGCTCCTCGCCGCTCTCGAAGTCCTCCGGGGTGACCTGGTCGAGGAACTCGCGGAACTTCTCCACCTCGGCCTCCTGCTCGTCGGGTACGACGATCCCGGCCTCGTCCAGCACCGCCTCGGCGCACACGATGCGGGTGCCGGTGCGCAGCGCGAGCGCGATCGAGTCGGAGGTGCGGGCGCTGACCTCGATGCCGGCGTCGAAGACCAGGTCGGCGTAGAACACCCCGTCGCGGACCTCGCTGATGCGCACCTCGAGCAGCGGGTGGTTGAGCGCCTCGAGGAGGTTCTTGATCAGGTCGTGGGTGAGCGGCCGTGGCGGCACCACGCCCTGCTGCGCGAACGCGATCGCGGTGGCCTCGACCGCGCCGATCCAGATCGGCAGGTAACGCTCGCCGTCGGTCTCGCGCAGCAGCACGATCGGCTGGTTCGACGGCATCTCGACGCGGACACCCACGACATCGATCTCACGCACGCGACCACCCTACTCCGACGGCGACGACGCCCATGAACCCCCGAGACCGTGTCACCGATCCGTCATGCGATCTGTCAGGCGATCTGCCGGCGACCGGTCAGCGACCCGTCGAGAGGCCGGTCTTGACCAGCGTCGCGTGCAGCCGCACCGACAGCGCCGCGAGCTGGCGCACGGCCTCCTCGGCCCGTGCCTTGGCGGCCGCGTCGCGCTGGCCGCGCAGCGGCGCGACCACCTGTTCCACCAGGCCGACTTCGCGGTCGGCGGCGGTCTTGAA
>JALZDI010000128.1 GCA_030862655.1 Actinomycetota bacterium
TGCATCGGCCGAGGACGGTGACCGCCCTTCTCCTGGAGGGCTTCTCGTCACGCCTGGCCTTCGGTGTGCTGGCGTTCGCCCTGCCGCTGTACGCGCGAGAGCTCGGCATGTCGATCGCGGCCATCGGCCTGCTCAGCGCCTGCGCCGGGGTGGTGTCCGTCGCCCTCAAGCCCTTCACGGGCGCCCTCGCCGACCGCTGGGGCGTACGGCGCACGCTGCTGTGGGCGCTGCTGGCCCGAAGCCTGCTGTGCCTCGGCTACGTCGTCGCCACGGCGCCCGCGCAGCTGTTCGCCGTCCGGGGCGTGCACGGTGTCTCGGATGCGCTGCGGGACCCCGCGGTGCACGCGATGATCGCCGAGAGCGGCGGCAAGCGCTCCATGGCCTCGACCTTCGCCTGGTACCAGACCGCGAAGACCACGGCCGGCAGCGTCGGCAAGAGCCTCGGCGGCCTGCTGCTGGCCACCGCGCTGGGGTTCCCGCTCGCGTTCGCGGTCGCGTTCGGGCTGTCGCTGCTGCCGATGTTCGCCGTGGCCGCGGCCCGGCGCCGGTCGCCCGCAGGCGTACCCGACAGCGCGGGCGGGTCGTCACCGCCGGAGCCAGGTCCCTCGACGACCGAGGTACGGCCGTCCGGAAACGCTCCCGGCGTGCGCGCGTACGCCGGACTGGGCTTCCTGGTGGCCGGCACCGCGTCGATGCTCAGCGCGCTGTTCCCGATCATCGCCGTCGAGTACGGCGGGCTCACCACCGCCGAGGCCGGGCTGCTGTACCTGCTCGGGCCGGCCGCGGCCCTGACCGGACCCCTGTGGGGAAGGGTCGCCGACCGGGTCAGCAGACCGCTGGTGCTGGCGGTGCGCGGGGTCGCCAACGTGACCTCGTCGCTGGTCTACATGCTGGCGCCCAACCCGGGGGGAGTCTGGACCGGCAAGGCGCTCGACGACGTCGGCAAGGCCGCCTTCCGCCCGGCCTGGGGCTCGCTCATGGCCGACGTGGCCAGCCGCGACCCGCGGTCGCGGGCTCGGGTCATGGGGTTCCTCACCGCCGGCGAGGACGCGGGCACGATCGTGGCGCCGATCGTGGCGGGGCTGCTGTGGACCTACTGGGGGATCCCCGTCCTGCTGCTCACGCGGGTCGCGGTGGCCGCGGCGTCGGAGGTGTACGCCCTGGCTCTCGAACGACGGCAACGCGCCACGCGCTCCACCGGCCCGTCGGACGCCGGTGCCTCGTCCGACACCGCGCATGTCACCCGCTGACCGGCACGAAGGAGGGTCACCCCTCGAGCACGGCCAGGGTCGAGGTGTAGCAGGCGGTCCGGGTCGGCGATCACGTCGATGCCGGTGATCACGTCGTCGTCGAACGTGAAGCCCAGCACCAGGAACAGCTGTCCGCGTGGCGCCATCACGAGCGCGACCGCTCGGTCGACCAGGGCCGGCTGCGCGAACCGGGCCCGCGCCGAGGAGGCGAGCGCGCCCTGGGCCACCGGCTCGGCCCCCCGGATGACGGCAGGGACGCCGGAGGGGAGCGCCTGCCCGTCGGCGCGCAGCACCACATCGGGGTCGAGCAGCTTCACGGGCGCCTCGAAGTCGCCGTGGCGGGTGGCGGTCAGGTAGGCGTCGACGACGCGACGCTGTCGAGGAAGGTCACGCCCCGGCTCGGCGGGGTCTGCGCGGACCCGACGACGCGCCCGGCTGGCCAGCCGGCGCGCTGCGGTGGGCGTGCGGCCGACGATCGGGGCGATCTCGTCGAACGGCAGGTCGAACATGTGGTGCAGCACGAAGGCCAGCCGTTCCGCAGGCGCCAGCGTGTCGAGTACGACGAGCAGCGCCAGGCCGACCGAGTCGGCCAGCAGCGCCTCCTGCTCGGGATCGACCGCGTCGTCCCGCCCGGCGAGCGCGGCGCGGTCGTCCCGGTCGAGAAGGCTCTCCCGACACGAGTCGCGCGCTCGCAGCATGTTCAGACAGACGCGCGCCACCACGGTGGTCAGCCACCCGTCGAGGTTCTCCACGCTGCTGGTGTCGGCCCGGGCGAGGCGCAGCCAGGCCTCCTGGAGGCGTCGTCGGCCTCCTGCACCGAGCCGAGCATCCGGTAGGCCACGCCCCGCAGCCGGGTGCGGCGCTCCTCGAACCGGTCGGTCATCCACTGGTTGTCGTCCACCTGTCACATACCTCCCTCGCGGCGCGGCATAGACGTTGACCCGACAGGACCAACGGATGTGACCGGGAGCGCGAAGCCCCCGCACCGAACCAGTGGAGAGAGCCGTGACATCACCGATCCTGGTGTCACCGGCGGCACCGGCACGCTGGGCAGACACGTCGTACCCCTGCTGCGCAACGCGGGAGCACACGTGCGCGTGCTCGGCCGCGGCGCCCACCGGCCGGCCACCGGCCTCGAGTACGTCACGGGCGACCTGCTCACGGAGGAAGGGCTCGAACGCGCCGTCGCCGGCGCGGGCACCGTCCTGCATCTGGCCGGCGGTCCCAAGGGCGACGACGGGGCGACCCGCAGGCTGGTGGCAGCGGCGTCCCGGGCCGAGGTGCGGCACCTGGTGTACCTCTCCGTCGTCGGCGCGGACGCGGTCCCGGTGGGGTGGCTCCGGTCAAAGCGCCGCGGAGCAGGCGGCCGCCGCCTCGAGCATCCCGTGGACCACCCTGCGTGCGGCCCAGTTCCACGAGCTGGCCCTGACCGTGCTGCAGAAGATGGCCAGGCTGCCGGTGATCCCGGTCCCGCGAGGGCGGATGCCGGGCAAGGCCGGACGTGCCTACCGTGCCGGTGAGAACCTCGCGGGCTCGGGGGCGTCGGTGGGCAGGCGGACCTGGGAGGACTTCCTGGCCGAGCACGTCCACCCGACCGAGGCCCTGCCTCACCCGGCGTGACGCCGGTGCAGCGCCTGCACCTCGACGACGAGCTCATCGCACGGCCCGGCGACCGGGACGTCGGGCGCCACCGCCGAGATCGGCAGCGGCGCCACCGGCGACGGGGCGACACCCCAGTCGTGGCGCCAGCGGTTCAGCTGCTCGGTGGACACCGCGTAGACGATCCGACCCAGCCCCATCATCGCGTGTGCGGCCGAGCACATCGGGCAGTGCTCGCCGGAGGTGTAGACCGTCGAGGTACGACGTTCCTCCGGAGTCAGGTTCACCGACCAGCGCGCGATCTCGAACTCCGGGTGCCGCGTCTTGTCGCCGGTCTTGACCCGGTTGCGGTCCTCGAAGCGGACCTGTCCGGCCGCGTCGACGAGCACGCACCCGAACGGCTCGTCGCCGTCGTCGAGGGCCTCGGCCGCGAGCTGGACGCAGCGGCGAAGGTGGACCCGGTCATCGGCGGAGATCGTCATGGCAGGAGTGTGCCAGCGCCGCCGTGTCAGCCGATGGCGGCGAGGCGCCTGCGCGTGTAGGCCTCCGCGGCGGCTCGCTGCTCCGCCGAGATCGGCACCGGCGAGAGGTCCGGCTTGCTGCCGGCCGCGCCGCGCCGCCACGCGGCGAGCACGCTCGGGGCGACGACGCCGTCGCGCACCCGCTGCGGGTGGTCGCCGACCGGCACCTCGGCCAGCACCCGCTTGGTGGCGTAGTCGATCACCGTGACCAGGTCGCTGCCACTCATCGAGACCCAGCAGTTGCCGTCGTGCTCGCTGGTGGTGGCCCAGTAGGGCTTCTTGTATGTGCGGTTCTCCAGGTAGCGACCGTGTCCCCTGAACACCTCGTGGCGGAAGCTCCGCCGCTCCACGATCGCGGCGTAGTCGGACATCGTGCCGGCCACGCACAGGCGAGTGCCCCTGTCGTTCATCGCGATGCCGTGGTGCGCGGAGTCGAGGACGTACTGCTCGCGCGGCATCTGCTGTACCTCCTCGCTGACCGGCAGGTGCGCCACGCGGGTCACGACGCCGTTGCGTGGCTCCTGCTTCCCGCCGAGGGTGTAGTCTCCGCCGCCGCTGGGGTCGCGCCGGTCCAGCCTGAACTCCACGAACCCGTGCAGGAAGGACACCTGCAGGTAGGCGGTCCTCTCGTCCGGCGACAGCGCCATCGGCCGCACGGCCGAGCTCATGTCCGGATAGCCGGCCTCCTCGAGCTCGACGCCGATGTCCCACCGTTTGAGCACGCCGAAGTCGTCGTTGTCCACGACCTGCAGCCAGCGGTCGGCCTTGACCGTGTCGTGTACGACGTTCGCGGGCACCGGGCCGTACTTCTCGTAGTCGAACGGCGTGTACACGCGGCCGATGCTGGCGTGGAAGATCCGCTCGCCGTCCTCGGTGTAGCTGTTCTCGTGCGGGGTGTCACCCGACTCGAACGTGCGTAGGCGCTTGCCGGTGCCCGGCTGGTGCTTGCCGCCCATCACGTACTCGTGCGCGGAGCGGTCGGTGGAGTCGGACACCACCAGCCGCCGGCCGTCGGGCGAGACGCCCATGTGGTCGGTGCGATAGCCGTCCATCTGCTGCTCGGCGACGATCCTGCCGCTGGCCAGGTCGATCCAGACGACGTCGGCGAAGCTCGGCCGGGAGACCGCGAGCGTGGTGCCGTCGCGGGTGGTGAACATGTCGTCGACGTACTGGTCGTGGCCCTCACCGACGCCCTGCTGGATAGCGAGGTAGAACGCGAGCCGGTCGGGGCTGGCGTAGATCTCCTGCAGCTCGGCCTCGCGGTCGGGGACGATGTTGAGCGTCTTGATGCGCTTGCGGGTGTGCACGTCGATGACCGTGGCTGTGCCGGCCCAGTTGTTGCCGGCGAACATCACGTCGCGGGCTCCGTCCGCGGTGCTCGTGGTGCCCGCCTGCGCGCGTACGGGCGCAGCCTGTGTCGCCCCGCCGGCGAGCGCGCCGGCGCCGACGGCGGCGACGGAAAGGGCGGCCAGGGCACGACGCATCTGTGAGGACTCCTGTGCGTTGCGGCTGTCTCCGTACCAGGGAGCAACGCGGCAGGCAGCCGTAGGTTACGCGCGCGTAGCCGCCCGGCGGCGGCCCCGGTGGCGTGGGCCGGGTCGCGCGACCCACGCCACCTCCCTCAGTTGGCTCTCACCTGGGTGGGCGATGACGCTCGACACGGGCGGGCGCAGCGTGGATCGGGTCGTTGGGGTCGGGGTCTCCCGGCTTCCATCCGACCGCGAACTGCACCATCATGTCGTGGTCCTCGTGCGGCAGGTTGTGGCAGTGCAGCATGTAGCGGCCGCGGTGCGGCCCGAACTTCGCGATCACCCGCACGGTCTCGTTCTCGCCGGCGTAGACGACGTCCTTGGGGCCTCGCTCGTAGTCGAACGGCGGCCGGCCGTTGCGGTCGAGGATCTGGAAGTCGACCAGGTGGATGTGCACGGGGTGGAACCACCCCCCCGAGGGGTTCTCGATCTCCCAGATCTCGGTGGCGTTGAGCTGGGGGCTGGCCACCACCTTCTGGAACCTGCTGGAGATGACGTCGTCCCAGGTCTGACCGTTGATCGTCCACAGGCCGCTCTTGCGCTCGACCCGGATCCGGCGGGTGCGGGTGGCGTCGGACTCCTTCAGCGTCATCACGTGGCTGTTGACCAGCCGGTCGGGCATGCGCCGCCAGGTGGCGTCGCGCTTGGAGAACGGCGCGTCGGTCACGTCGAAGGCCATCACCTGGTCGGTGTGGGCGAAGTCGCGGTTGTTCGGGTTGGACAGGTTCTGCAGCACCACCCGCTGTCCTGGCCGGTACCTGCGGAAGTCGATCAGCACCTCGTAACGCTCGGCGTTGCCGTGCCGCCACTCGTCGACCTCCCGCGCCCGCGGCATCAGCCCGCCGTCGGTGGCCACCAGCGTGACCGGGTCGCCGGTGCTGAGCCGGAAGCGGTAGGAGCGCGAGATCGAGGCGTTGAGCACCCGGAAGCGGTAGACGCGGCGCTTCACCTTCATCACCGGCCACGGCACGCCGTTGACCAGGATCACGTCACCCCACAGCCCCGAGCCGGAGCTGTTGTCGAAGCGGACGGCGCCGTTGCGGGCGAACATCGCGTCGCCGACCATCAGGGGCACGTCGAACTCGCCCTGCGG